>NZ_JBSFBZ010000035.1:0-77399 GCF_053593195.1 Saccharopolyspora sp. NPDC002376 | reverse complement strand
TGAAAACTTCCGACGCCGTTGCGACACTCACTTACTCCGTTCCAGACAACCCCATTCTAGTGGGGCCACTGTCCGGAAACTCCGGGGCGGGCCAGCCCTGGATCGACGGACTGATGTGCAAGTCCTTGGACATCGCCGGTAGTGCGACGCTGATCGTCGTGCGGTCGATGTAGTTGACCGCCATGCCACCGAAGCACAACAGCGCCATCGCCCAGCGCAAGTTGTTGCGCATCCCACGAGGCCGCGCGGGCCGTTGGACGCCTGCATAGGCGCGTTGCTTCCCACGCGTCATCGGCAGAACCCCATTCCGGTTGTCAGAGCGGCCGGGCGATCGGCACGCCAGAGGGCCGTACCACGCCTTCCACCATGAAGCCCATTAATAGGTTTTGTCGGATAAATAGGCACTTGAGTCTCCTGTAAGACGCCTGTCAAGCACCGGCTCCCAATAGCCGCCGAAAACCCCACCGGGTGTTTGGTGCGAGGAACCGGCGCTCAACTAGCAACATCAGCGGACTGCTTGCGATTTGCGGCGATGACCAACGCGACGAGCGTGATGAGAGCACAACCGAAGAGGTAGGACGCGACCAGCCAGGGGCGTCCGCCAAGGACTCCGGTCAGTGCAGACGCGATGAACGGGGTCGGCCCGGCGACCAGGACACCGTTGGCTTCGCGGGTCACCGCGATGCCCGTGAAGCGGTACTTGGTGTCGAAAAGCTCCGCGAGGAAGGCTCCCTGTGCGCCCGCCATCGCGCCGAATCCAATGCCGTAGCCGGCCATCATCGCCAGTACTGCCACCCATGGTTCCCGGGTATCGAGCAAGGCGAAGAAGGGAAATGCCGCTGTCATGACAAACGCCGCGCCGAACGCGAAAACCCTGACCCTGCCGATGCGGTCACACATGGCGCCGAACAACGGCGTCGTCACGATGGCCGCCACGGAGCCCGCGACGACAGCGGTGAGTCCGGCCGCCTCGCTCATGTGCAGGTTTTTGGTGACGTAGCTGAGGGTGAAGGTGTTCAGGATGTAGGCGTTGGCGTTGTGCCCGGTGATGGTGAGGAAGGCCAGCAGGACTTCACGGGGACGTTCCCGGATCAGCATGACAAAGGGAGGCTTGCGCTTCTCCGCCCGAGCACTGGTTTCCCTGGCATTTTCCTGCGCTCTGGCGAAGTCCGGTGTCTCGTCAAGGGAGTTGCGGATCATCATGGCGACCGCGAAGATCACGACGCTGCCCAGGAACGGAATTCGCCAGCCCCAGCTCAATGCCCAGTCGCGCGGCATGGCCTGCACCGCGAGGAAGGCAAGGGTGGCCAACAGCAGGCCGACCGCGGTGGCCGCGTTGGGGATCGACGTGTAGAACCCCCGCCTGCGAGCCGGTACGTATTCGGCGATCATGGTCATGGCGCCGGCCAGTTCCGCCCCAGCGCCGAGTCCTTGCGCCAGGCGCAGCACGACCAGGAGGATCGGCGCGAGCACGCCGGCGGTTTCGTACGTTGGCAGCAGACCCATCAGGACGGTGCTCGCGCCCATCAGGACCACGGTGGCGATGAGCGTGGGTTTGCGACCAATCCGATCGCCGAAGTGGGAGAGGAGTACGCCACCCACCGGCCTGGCGAAGAAGCCGACGGCGAAGGTGGCGAACGCCGCGAGCGTCCCGCCGGCCGGTGAGCTTCCTGGGAAGAACAGCGGACCAATGAACAGCGCGGAGGCGGCACCGTAGAGCGCGTAGTCGTACCACTCGATGACGGTTCCGGTCGCACCAGCTAGTGCCGCCCTGCGGATCATCCGCGATTCCGGCACGGCCGGTCGTGTCGCGCTGGATTCCGTCGATTTGGGGCTCTGCATGGTGTTTCTCCTTCGGCCCGGTCGAAGTCAGCGACGACGGCAACAGGCCGGGGTCGTGGGCTTAGAGCACGCCAAACCGCTCGTATGCCGCCGTCGCGGTGGAGCCGCCGAGGACGGCCTGCAGAAACTGGTCCTCATTGGCGCGCTTGGAGAATGCGGCCTCAAGGACGTCTTCGACGACGCCCTGCGGAATGACGACAGTTCCATCGCAGTCGCCGAAGATGAGGTCACCGGGCTCGATCCGAACACCGTCGAGCACGCACGGCACTCGATGCGCCACGATCTCATGCCGACCCAAGCTGTCGTACGGAATCGTCCCGGCGGAGAACACCGGAAAATCGAGTTCCCTGATCTGGTTGACATCGCGAATAAGGCCATCGGTGAGCGCACCGGCAGCGCCCCGCTTGCGGCTCACCGAGGACAGCAACCCGCCCCACACCGCCAGATCCGTAGCCCGCGCCGTTGGCGTAACGAAGACCTCGTCGGCGCCAATCGCGTCCAGCGCGGCAAGCAGGCCCGCGAACGGCGCCGCCGGCACGTCGTAGACCCGCTGGATCGCCACGGGGGCGGCCCAACCAGCCATCGTCTGGTGCTCGCTTACAGGGGCGATGCCTGCGGACAGTGCCTGGTTGCGAAGCCCCGCATCGTCGAGCGCATCGCACAGCACGGCTGCGGTGAGCTCGGTACGGACCCTGTCCAGGTCGACGGATGGGCGTGCGGCCGGTGCATTCGTCACTGTCAATCCAATCTACTTCCAATCGCCAATCGCCAATCGATTGGCGATCTGAGATAATGTGACATTCAATGGTGGCCACGTCAATCCCTCGACGCGGCCGTGGACGATGCGGAGCCGACATGCCAGTTCACTCAGACCGGCGCGTGAGCAGCGGTCTGGACAGCCCGGTGGGCAACGTGCGCCTGTCCGAGCAGGTCTACGAACGGCTCAAAACCGCGATCACCAGTGGGGAGTTGCAGCCGGGAACGCGCCTTGGCGAGCAGGAGATCGCCGCTCGGATGTCGGTGAGCCAGTCTCCGGTGCGCGAGGCCCTGCTGCGGTTAACGCGCGAACGCATGGTCATCCAGATGCCACGTCGCGGCAGCTACGTCGCGGAGATCAGCCAGGACGAGGCCCGGCATGCGTATCAGGTTCGCATTCCGCTGGAGCGGCTCGCCGCCGAACTCGCCTGCCGCAAGTCGGATCCGGAACTGGTTTCCGGCCTCCAGACCGATCTCGAGCTGCTGCGGGCCGCGGCGACCAACGACGATCTACTCGGCATGGTCGAAGCCGACGCGTCGTTCCACCGGCGGGTATGGCGGGCCGGTGGAAACCCACTTCTGCCGGAAATTTGGGCGATGTTGGAAGGCTGCATGCGCGGCTTCACCGTCATCAGCAACCGGCTCTACTACCCGAACCTAAGCTACATCGCGGAGACGCACGCCCCGCTCGTCGACGTGATCGCGAGCGGCGACGCCGAACGGGCAGCGCAGTTGTTCGAGGAGCACGCGGTCACCGTCTGGCAACGAATCGAGACCGATCAATCGTGACATCCGACCGCACTCGATGAGTGGGACCGCTCCCTCACGGAACTCCCGATCGAAGCAAGTCCTGCGAATGATCAACATGAGTCTTTCAGTCCGCGCGGCGGCGGCGGGCTGCTGCGGCGATCACCGGGCCCGCTAGGAGGAGGGCTGCTGCGGTTAGGCCGCCGGCTAGCCAGAGGGCTCGGGTGGCTGGGGCCGGGTCAGGTACTGCTGCTTTGGGGACCGCTAGGTCTTCTGGGATCGGGGTTGCGGGCGGGTCGGTGTTGGGGATTGTGGTGACTGCCGCGAATGGGTCGACTACGCCGTAGCCGATTGTCTTGTTCGGGAGAGGTGTTGAGGGGTGGTCTGCTGAGTTCAGGAGACGGGCTGCCACTTCGGGGGCGGACAGGGCTGGGTGGTAGGCGCGGACTAGGGCGGCTGCGCCTGCTACGTATGCCACGGATAGTTCATTGCCGGAGGAGACGCGGTGGCCTGCTCCTTGCGGGGCGACTCCCACCAACTGCTGGGCCGGTCCCGCGATTGCCGGGTCCGCGCCGTACGTCGGCGTTTGGACCGGGCCTTCCGGGCCGACGGGTGCTACCGCCAGGACGCCGGGAATCCTTGCGGGGAAGGCGAGTTGGCCCTTCTTCGGTACCGCGGCCGGTGCGATGACCAGCACGTCCCGCTCGGCCGCGTAGGCGACCGCGGCGCGTAGCTCCGGCATGTCCAATGTGGCCACCAGGCCTACGGCGACCACTCGGGCGCCGCCGTCGACGGCGGCCTTGATGCCCTTGGCGATCGAGATCGCGAGTCCGGCGTGGTCCTGGATCTTGGGCGGGTCGTCGCTGACCCGGACCGGGAAGATCTTCGCGCCCGGTGCCACTCCGGCGAACGGGACGTGCGGGTCGCTGCTCGGGCGGGCCGCGATCAGCGACGCGAGGAACGTGCCGCGGCCGAAGCAGTCTCCGTTGCCGGGGCCGCCCTGCAGGTCCGTGCCCGGTAGGACCGCGCCGGACAGCGCGGGTGCGGCGGCGCTGACGCCGGTGTCGACCACGCCGACGACCACGTCTCCCTGCGTCAACGGCCACGCCCGGTCGGCGGCCATCCGCTGCTGCGCCCAGGACATCTTCGTCACCGGCGTTTCCGACGGTGGCGTGCACTGGCCGATCGGCTGGGCGACGGCGATCATCGGGGTGGTGGTGGCCGCGATGCCCAGGACCGCGGCGAGCACGGTGAGCCGTAGGCGGGTGTTCATTCCGCCTCTCCGCGATTCACAGTTGTGGTTGCGTCCGGGAGTGGCCTCGCGTTTCGTGGTTTCTTGTGGCTGGGTTGCGTCACGTTCCCCTGGGGTGCGGTTGTGCAGTGCTGGGGTTGGCGCAGGGCTGCTCATTCCGGTTCCTCCGTCCAGCCGATCTGCAGGCCGATGCCGTCGCGACGGGTCACCAGCAGCGCTCGGCCTGGTGGCAGCTGGCGGCCGCGGGCGCCGTTGAGCAGTGGTAGTTCATTGGCCGGCATCGACAGCGCCAGCTCCGGGGTGTTGGACTCCTGCAAGCGGCGGGTCACCGGCTCCATCGACGACCGGCTCGAGCCCGCCGCCGCGCGGGCCATCACCAGGTGCAGGCCGATGTCACCGGCCTGCGGCACCAGCTCCACGAGCGGGTCGAACGGGCCGCCCATCGGGCCCAGCATCAGGTCGTAGTCGTCGACCAGCACGAAGATCTCCGGTCCGCTCCACCAGTCCCGCCTGCGCAGCTGCGCTGGGGTGATGTCGGTGCCGGGGACTCGTTCCTTCAGCTCCTCGGCCAGCTGCCGGACCATTGTCTCGGCCGCCGGCGTGGACACCGCGGCGCCGCGGCGGTAGGGCTCCGGCACCGATTCCAGCAGCGTTCGGCGCGGGTCGACGACCAACACCTGTGCTTCCTCCGGCGAGTACACGGTGGTGATGGCGTTCGCGATCAGCCGCAGCGCCGCCGTCTTGCCGCTGGCGCTGTCGCCGACGATGGTCAGGTGCGGGCGGCTGCCGAAGTCGTGCCACACCGGCTGCAGGTCCAGTTCGCCCGCGCCCAGCGCCACCTTCGGGCCGGGCTTCGGTGCGGGCAGTTCCTCGGCGGGCAGCACGGCGGGCAGCATCCGCACCACCGGCGCGCCCCGGTGCGGCCAGCTCTCCGCGACCGCCGCGCACAGCTCGCGGGTCGAGTCGGAGAGCTCCTGGGTGCCCGCCACACCGTCGATGCGCGGTACCCCGGCCAGGAAGTGCATCTGGTCGGGCGTCATGCCCCGGCCCGGGATCTGCGGCACCTCCGCCGCCTTGCGCATGTTGATCATCGAGTCGATCGAGTCGCCGAGCCGCAGCTCCAGCCGGGTGCCGAGCTGGTCGCGCAGCGCGCTGTGCACGTCGGACCAGCGGTTCGTGGTGAGCAGCAGGTGCACGCCGTAGGCGAGGCCGCGGGCGGCCAGCGCGCGAAGAGACATGTCGTGCTGCTCGAACTCCGAGCGCAGCGCGCCCCACCCGTCGACGACCAGGAACACGTCGCCGTGCGGGTCGTCGGCGAACTCGCCCTTGGCGCGCCGCTCGCGGTAGGAGGCCATGCTCTCCACCTCGTGCTCGGCGAAGGTCTTCTCCCGCTCCGCCAGCAGGGTCTGCACCTCGGCGATGGTGCGAGCCACCCGCTCGGCCTGCAGCCGCCCGGCCACGCCGCCGACGTGCGGCAGACCGTCCAATGCGGACAGCGTGCCGCCGCCGAAGTCGAGGCAGTAGAACTGCGCCTCGGCCGGGGTGTGGGTGAGTGCGATGGAGGTGATCAGGGTGCGCAGCAGGTTGCTCTTGCCGGACTGCGGGCCACCGGCGATGCCGACGTGCCCGCCCGCCCCGGAGAGGTCGACCACCTGCAGGTCGCGGCTCTGCTCGAACGGCTTGTCCACCACGCCGACCGGCACCACCAGCCGGCCGCAGCCCGGCCAGCTCGCCGCGGTCAGCCCGCGGTCGGGATCGGGCAGCAGCGGCGGCAGCAGCTGGTCCAGCGACGGCGGATCGGCCAGCGGCGGCAGCCACACCTGGTGCGCGGGCGGGCCGTGCCCCATCAGCTTGTCCACCGCGACGGACAGCACCGACTCGCTGGAATCGGTGTCCTCCGGGGCGGGCGCGGGTTCCGGAGTGGGCGTGGCGGGCACCGGGAGCTTGCCCACGTTGAACGGGACGACCTGCCGCCGCACCTCCTCCTGCCGCTGTTCGCGGGTGCGCCTGCGGTGCTGGCCGGACACGTAGGCGGCCTTGAAGCGGATCAGCGTCGCAACGTCGCTGCGCAGGTAGCCGTTGCCGGGCGCGCTCGGCAGCTGGTAGGCGTCGGGCACGCCGATCACCGAGCGGCTCTCCATCGCGGAGAACGTGCGCAGCCCGATCCGGTAGGACAGGTGGCTCTCCAGCTTGTGCATGCGCCCGTCCTCGATGCGCTGGCTGGCCAGCAGCAGGTGCACGCCCAGCGACCGGCCGAGCCGACCGATCATGACGAAGAGCTCGCCGAAGTCCGGGTTGGACGCCAGCAGCTCGGAAAACTCGTCGACGATCACGAACAGCGTCGGCAGCGGGTCGAGCGGAGTGCCGGACAGCCGGGCCTTCTCGTACTCCAGCAGCGAGCTGTAGTTCCCGGCCGAGCGCAGGAATTCCTGTCGCCGCACCATTTCTCCGTGCAGCGCGTCCTGCATCCTGGTCACCAGGGTCGCCTCGTCGGCGAGGTTGGTGATCACCGCGGAGACGTGCGGGAGCTGGTCGAGGCCGAGGAACGTCGCGCCGCCCTTGAAGTCGACCAGCACGAAGTTCAGCGTCTCCGACGAGTGCGTCATCGCCATGCCCAGCACCATCGTGCGCAGCAGCTCGCTCTTGCCGGAACCGGTGGCGCCGATCAGCAACCCGTGCGGGCCCATCCCGCCCTGCGCAGACTCCTTGATGTCGAGCTCGATCGGCGCGCCGTTCTCCGTGATGCCGATGGGGATCCGCAGTCGGTCGCGGGTCAACCCGTTGCGCGCCATCGACTTCGGATCCCACGCGTCGAGGTCGCCGATGCCGAGCAGCTGCGGCAGTTCGAAGTTCGCCACCATCGGCTCGGCCACATCGGTCGTGCCGCCGAGGCGGTAGGGGGAGATCGTCCGGGCCAGGGTTGCGGCCTTCGCGGTGGTGAGCAGGTCTGGGGCGCACAGCTTGGTCCGCACCTCCTGGCCGGTGCGGTCGGTGCGGACCATGTCCACCTGCTCGGCGGTGACGTCCAGCCGCAGCGTGGTGCGCCCGGCGCCGCCGGTGAGCGCGTCGGAGACGTCGAGCACCACGGAGTTGTGGTAGCCGGTGCCCGCCAGGCGCGACTCCGACGGCACGTCGACGCCGTCGAGCACGATCACCACGTAGGGCTCCTCCGGGTTCGGCGCGGAGGCCGCCTCGAACCTGCCGCGTTCGCCGAGTTCGGCGTCGAGCAGCTCGGTCAGCGCGTCCACCCCGTCGGCCAGCAGCCGGACCTGGCCCGCGCCGTCCTGCTCGACCGGGTGCTGCGCGTGCGGCAGCCACTTCACCCAGTCCCACAGGTGCACGCGGTCGGGCGCTGCGCACACCACGACCCGCAGGTCCTCCGGCGAGTGGAAGGTGACCAGCTGCGCGAGCACGGACCGGGTGACCGCGCGGATCGCCTCCTCGTCACCGGCGAAGCGGACCTTGGCGAACCCGCGCAGGAACAGCGACGTCGGCAGGTTGGCGACCGTGCTGTGGGCGTTGATGAACTTGCGCAGCGCCCGCGCGGACAGCGGTTCGAGATCGGAGATCGGCTTGGTGCTCAGCGGATTCATCCGGACTGCGAGGCGCTGCGAGCCGGTGCCGATGCGGACCTCGGCGAAGTCGCCGTGCGCGGCCCGGCGTTCCCACAACCGCCCGGTCATCGCCACCGACCACAGGCTGTTCGGGTCCGGGTGGCGCCAGGACAGCGACTCCCGCTGCCGGGTCGCTGCGGAGCGCACCTGGGTGCGGACCTGACCGAGGTAGCGCAGGTAGTCGCGCCGCTCGCCGCGCATCTTCTGCCGCCGCTCGGTCCCGCCGCGGGCCAGCTGGACCAGGAACATCAGCAGCGCCATCGTCAGCATCAGGCCGAACATGCCCATGCCCAGCATCGGGTTGCGCGGTCCGATGTAGATCAGCATGAACACGCCGCTGCCGAGCATCATCGGCAGCATCATCATCGAGGACAGCCAGTCCCGGCCCACGATCTCCGGCAGCGCGGGCGGCTCCTGCAGGGACAGCTCCCCGCTCGGCATCTCCGGTGGCTGTTCCCGGTTCGGCCTGCGGAACAGGGTGGTGGTCATGCGCAGTCCGCCTCTCCGCGATTTTCAGTGGTGGTCGCGCCCGGGATCGAGCTCGCGTTTCGCGGTTTCTTGTGGCTGGGTTGCATCACGGTCCCCTGAGGTGCGGTTGAGCAGGACTCCGGTTGACGCAAGGGGTGTCATGACGCTCGGCTCCTCGCTGCTGGTCCGCTCCACCCCCTACACGGCCAGCACCCACCGGGACGTTCACCGGGCACCCAGGAGCAGCGTCACAGGTCGTAGCGACCGGCCCGCGTGGCTGCGAGGAAGTTCTCCCAGCGTGAGGCGGCGACGACCAGAACACCGCCGTCGCTGCGAACGCGCCCTCTCGACGCGCAAAGGTGCCCCCGGCAATTACCGAGGGCACCTCTGGGCCATGTGTTCTGGATCCAAGTTGCGGCGCTCGTGCTGATCAACGTCTTCATCTACGCGTTGGTATTCGCTCGGCTGCCACGTGCTCGCCACAGCGAAGGCAACTACGACGTCTGGCAGCTGATTTCGCAGGTAGAGGCGGAACAGCAGGCCGCGCAGGAGGATTCCGGCGGTGGTCGACATCGCCTGCGGGAGCCCGCTTAGCCGCACAAGCGGGCCGGTGCGGTGAATCCCCGACCTCCGCACCGGTCCACCCGGTGGCCGGACGTGTTCCCCCTCCCTCGCGTCCGGCCACCTCCTGAGAGCGGCTCGGTGTCATGCCCCCGACCACCACCGAGCCCGCTCGGCCGGGGCGGTGCGCCCTTCCTCGGCGCACCGCCCCGTTCTCCTGCGCATGGGCCGTCGAACCCGTTGCGCCGCGCACTCGGCGATTTCGCGCGAAATCGGCACCACGCTGGACGGTGGGCCGGGGTCGGGTGGTTGTTGGTGAGGGGTTTCCCGGTGGGGTTGAACCTTTGGGGGTGGGGGCGCCGTGGTGGGGGTATGGCGGTGACGAATGGGAGCGGGGCGGCTGCTGGTCAGGTGGCTCCGCCGGGGCAGCCCGCACAGGCCGGCGGGGGTTCCGGGGAGATGTGCCGGTTGACCATTTGCGGTCCTACCTCGCGGGTTGAGCTGGCTGTGCCCGCGCACGTGCCGATCTCCGACCTGATGCCCACCGTGCTCGGGCACCTCGATCCGGCGCTGGCCACCTCTGGGCTCGCGCACGGCGGTTGGGTGTTGCAGCGGCTCGGTGAGGCACCGCTGAACGAGGAGCACGGGACCGCCGCGGCCGGTTTGTACGACGGCGATGTGCTGCACCTGCGGCCACGCAACGACCAGCTGCCGCTGGCCGACTTCGACGACCTGGTCGACGGCATCCACACCGGACTTTCCGCGCGCACCGACAGCTGGCGCCCGGCGTTGACCCGGCGGGTGTGCCTCGGGCTCGCCGCGCTGTGCGGGCTGCTCGCGGTGCTGGTCACCACGTTCGCCGAGAGCGGGACGGTGACCGCGATCAGCGGTGGGGTGGTCGGGCTCGTCATGATCGGCGGCGGCGCGCTGCTGGCGCGGCTGCTCGAGGAGCGCACCGGCGCGTTGACACTCGGTGCGGTCGGGGTGGTTTCGCTCGGCGTCGCGGGGTTCGCGATGCCTGCCGGTTCCGCTCCTCCCACCGATTGGTTCACCGTCGCGGGCTCGCTCGCGGGGGCGGTGGTCGTGGCGGCGGGCGCCGTTGCTGCTCGGGCCGCGCTCGACCTGGCGAGGGCGGGATTCCTCGCGGTCGCCTGCGGTGCTGTTCTGACGGCGCTCGGATGCCTGGTCGGCCTGCTGCTGGGGTTGGAAGCGCATGCGACCGCGGCCGTTCTCGTCGCGATGGTGCTGGCCGTGACCAGGGCCGCGCCGCAGCTGGCCACCTGGCTCGCCGGGCTCGTCGCCGAGCCGGTGCCGAACACCGCCGAGGAGTTCCAGCAGGGCCTGGAACCGTTGCCCAGCAAGGACGTTCTCGACCGGGCGGCCGTCGCCGACGCGCACCTGACCGCGTTCCTGGTGGTGCTGGGCGCGGTGTGCTCGGGGGCGCTGCTGGTGCTCACCTCGCACCTGGAATGGGACACCGTTGCGCTCGGGCTCGTTGTCGCGACGCTGTTGTTGTTGCAGGCGCGGGAGTTGCGCGGGATCTGGCACCGGGCCGCCGCGCTGGTGCCCGCCTCCGCCGCGCTGATCTCGGTGCTGCTGGGCTGGGTCGTGAATCTGCCGCTGCTCGGGCAGATCTGCGTGCTGGTCGGGTTGCTCGGGCTCGCCGGGAACGCGCTGGCCGGGGCGCAGGTGCTGCCCGGTCGGCGGCTGGTGCCGCGGTGGGGACGACTCGGCGACATCCTGCACTGGATCTGCGCGCTCGCGGTGCTGGCGCTCGTGCTGACGGTCACCGGTTTCTACGGCGTGGTCGCCTCGTGGTTCTGAACCTTTCCGGACGTGGCAGCCGTGTTCAGCAGTAGAAGGGAGGTCGCGCATGTACGGCAGGCGTGAACAGGTCGAAGCTCACTCGTTCCTGGTCGGGCGGATCCTCGCGGCGGTGCTGCGCACCGACCCCAACGACCCGAACCGGCCGCTGCGCCGCACCACCGTCGGGATGGCGGGCGGCATCGGGATAGCGCTGCTGGTGATGGGCATCGTGCTGATCGTCAGCCTGCTCACCGGGATGGGTGGCAACGCCTGGCGCGAGAAGCCGGGATTCCTGGTGGTGGACAAGGATTCCGGCAACCGGTACATGCTCGTCGACGGGCGGCTGCGCCCGGTGCTGAACTACGCCTCCGCCCGGCTGCTGGCGGAAGGGGAGCCGCAGGTCGCGAAGGTCAGCGGCGAGGAGCTGGCGGACTTCCCGAAGGGCGCTCCGATCGGCATCCCTGGCGCCCCGGACGCGCTGCCGTCGCCGATGGCGGGTGGCCAGCCGTGGACGGTGTGCGCGGGAGTGCAGGACGACGACCCGGGACTCTCGGCGACCGTCGGGCCGATGCCCGGGGTGACCGAGCTGGGCGCGAACGAGGCGGTGCTGGCCCGCGAGGGCGACCAGCAATTCCTCGTGTGGCAGGGAACCCGGCTGCGGATCACCGCACCGTGGGTGCCCCGCGCGCTCGGGCTGGACCCGGCCACAACTGTGCAGGTCGACTCGGCGTGGCTCAACACGCTGCCCGCCGGGCCCGACCTCGGCGCACCGCCGGTGCCGCACGGTGGCGCCGGGCCGACCGTCGCCGGTCAGCAGACCGTGATCGGCCAGCTGGTGACCGCGCCCGAAGCAGTCGGCGACAAGACGTTCGTGGTGGATGCGGCCGGGCTGGTGCCGGTGTCGCGCACCGTCGCGGCGCTGCTCGGTGCCGACCCGGACGTGGAGTTGCCGCCGACCATCACCATCACCCCTGCTCAGCTGGCCACGCAACAGGTGCTGCCCGCGCCGGTGTGGCAGTCCGAAATGCCGTCGCAGCCGCCGTCCGGGATGGACCTCGAACGCCGCGTGCCGTGCGTGCGGTGGGCCTCGGGCGAGGTGACGCTGGTGTCGGCTCCGGACATGAGCGGATCCGCCGCGAACAGCGAGATCGCCGGCGTTACCCGCGACGGCCGGGTCGCCGACCTCGTCGACGTGCGGCCCAACTCCGGATTCATCGCCCGCACCCGCCCGGCACCGGGCGTGCCCGGCGCGGGCGTCTACCTGATCACCGAGGCCGGGGCGAAGTTCCCGGTCGCCAACGAGAAAGCAGCCGAAGCCCTCGGCTACTCGGTGGACTCCGCGGAACCGGTCCCCGCGGATCTGCTCGCCCTGCTGCCGACCGGACCGGTGCTCGACCTGGTCGGCAGATCGCAGTCCGCAACGGAGGAGGAAATCCGATGAGCAAGTTCGGTTACGACGACGGAATGCTGACGCAGGTCATCAGCGCCACCGACAACGCACTCGGCCAGATGCGTCAGCTCAACAACTCGGTGTCGGGAGTGTCCGGGCAGCTGCCCTCGGTCAACAACTCCACGTCCGGCATGAAGCTCTCCCGCCTGCTCAACGACTGGAGCACGGACTACAACAAGATCGTCACGGAGCTGGAGAACCTCAAGGGCAAGGCCACCGGCCTCCTGCAGACCAACCGCAACGTTGAAACCGAAACTGGCGGCGCAGCCCAGTAGTTCGTTGAATTCCAGGCTCGTTCTGCGTGGCGGTGCGGGTGGCGGAACCTCAGCGCCCGCCTGGCTGCGGGATCCCGTTCTTATGTATGCCCAATACACGGCGAACGGGCTGTCCTCGCCAGGCGAACGCTGAGAACCCGCGGCGGTGCGAGCGCCGAGGGCGGGCTAAACGCCTTCGGCGTTTCAAGACAAGGACCAAGAGCCGTCAAGACCAGCCGGTTCGGCACTCATCGGAAAGGGAAATCGGATGACCGCGTTCGACGTCAACCACAACGGATACCTCGAGGTCAACGAGCAGCTGCTGCAGTCGGTGCGGATGCTCGGCACCATCCTGGAGAACCTCAACGCCGGGCTGAAGAACATCCCCGAGGCATCGTGGGGTCAGGCGCAGCCCATCTGGCTGGAGAGCCAGAACCAGTGGAACCGCTCGTACCAGCAGATGACTGAGCGGATCAACCTCACCTCGGTCTCCTCGATCAACATCCACGAGATCTTCCGCAACGGCGACCAGCAGGGCGCCCGGATCTTCAACCAGTGATCACCGCAGCGACATCGGCGCCCTGTTGACGTCCCGCTGAGCGCGGGCCGAACGATCGGAAGGAGTTCTCGGTGAAGGAGAAGGACCTGCCCGAGCCCGAGACCGTGGTCGAGGTGACGGGCGTGTCGGTGTCGCTGCCGGTGGAGCGAACCGAGGTCCCCGACCCACCGCCGGGAGAGCCGCCCCACGACTCTCCCGGCGAGGTTCCGGGCGGCTTCCTGCACAGCCGCTTGGAGCCCGCGATCCCCGCGTCCTACGGGGAGCCGATGGAGCCGTTCCGCGGCGAGGAGATCGAGTACAGCCGGCTGGAGCCCGCGATCCCGGGCGAACCCGCGCAGCCGGTTGATCCGGGGCTGCCGCCGCTGGAGCCGCTCACCGTGACCGAGCACCACGTAGTGGTGTACGAGGGCGAAGCGCCCGGCGAGCAGCCGGAATCGGACCCGGCGCAGCCGGGTGATCCGGGGCTGCCGCCGCTCGAACCCCTCAAGGCGAAGAAGTACGTCATCTCGGTGCGCAAGGAACCCGAGGAGCAGGGGCAGGAGTTCCGCGCGCTGAAACCGGCGATCCCGGGGGAACCCGTGCAGCCGGTCGACCCCGGCGTCCCGCCGATCCCCGGGGAGCAGTCCCCGAGCGAAACCCACCCCGCGAACGAGCCGAGACGGCTGGTTCGGGTGCAGGACCGGCTCATCACGCCCAACGAGAGGGGCCGCGAGCTCAGGCGGCTGGAACCCATGGTGCCGAGCCGCCCGCTGACGCCGGCCCAGCCGAACGTGCCGCTGGAACCGGCGGTTCTCCGCATGCCCGCGAAACGGCTCGAAAAGCCCGCAGAACCGGGCCAGCCGACGCAGCCGGTCGTGCCGGCCGGTGTGCCGCTGACGCCGGAGGGCGTCGTCACGGCACCGGTGCAGAACCCGCCCGCGCAGCAACCTCCGCCTGCGCAGCAGCCCCCGCCCGGCTACCAGCCCCCACCTGCGCAGCAGCCCCCGCCCGGCTACCAGCCCCCACCTGCGCAGCAGCCTCCGCCGGTGTCCCAGCCGCCGGTGCAGAACGCTCCCGGACAGAACCCGCCGGTGCAGACCCCGCCTTACACGCCGGGGAACACGGGCTACCCCGGCGGCGGCTACAACTTCCCCGGCATGCCAACGGGAACTGGCAACAACCAGGTGCCGACCAACGGCGACGTCGGGCCGGATCCCAACATCCAGTTCGACGAGGCGCAGTACACCGCGCTGATCGCGGTGATCGGTGAGATCAAGGCCGGTGCGCGCAAGGCGATTACGCACGCCGACGTGTACCTGGACGCCGAGCTGCAGCTGCAGCCGATGAACCAGACCTGGGAGCCCGCGCAGAAGCTGGTGAAGTGGGGCACGAACTTCGGCGGCACGGTCGACACGGAGAACAAGAACCTCCGCAAGAAGCTGACCCAGCTGGAGAACGGGCTGGAGAAGGCGAAGGTGGTCTTCAAGGAGACCGACGACCTCGCCGCCTACGACGTCACCAAGTTCACCACCGAGTTCCCCGGTTTCACCGGCGGGACCGGCGCCGTGTGACTGGAGCGAAGCGATGACCGATCCCATCGGCGACCCGAAGCCGATCAAGGGCGACGACCACTCCCGCGCGACCTTCGACCAGATCCTGTTCACGGTCACCGGCGAAGGGTCGAACCTGCACGGAGTCCTGGACAGCGGCGCCCAGGCGAACCAGGGCTGGTTCATCGAATCCGGCGCGAAGGCGGGCAGCGAGAAGACCGACGGCCAGACCACCGCGACCGGCTACAGCTACCACGCGTGGGACCAGTGGTACATCTCGGTGGACCGAAACGCCACGCTGCCGGGCAACTGGACCACCGCCGTTCGCGACATCGACGAGCTGACCGACGGGCTCAGCTCCGGCGTTCTCGGCCTGCTCAACGTCAACCGGCTGTGGGAGGCGAAGAGCGCCGTCGACCACTACGTCAAGTGGCTGGACACCAACCGCGACACGCTCCAGCAGTGGGTCACCAAGCTCACCAGCGACGACTCGGCGTTCAAGGGCAAGGCGGCGTACGCGCTCAAGCAGAACCTCACCGCCCTGATGGAGACCGTCGAGAGCCTGCACGAGCAGATCGCGGAGGAGCGCCACACCTCGGAAGGCCTGCAGAAGGCCGCGGAGGCCGTCAAGACCTTCGGCCGGGGCATGGCCAACGTGTGGTCGAAGTACAGCAACGCGGTGCGCAACGAGGTCGACCTCGCGATGAACTCCGTGCTCTGGAACGTCGCCACCTACGTCAAGGGAAAGGGGCTGGTGCACGGCACGGAGAACTACGCCCTGGACGAGCTGGCGATCGACGACAGGTCGACGGCCGAGGCCTACATCACCAAGGTGATGGGAGCGTACAACTCCAACGCCAACACCGGCCCGGCCGTCACCAGGACAATGCCCGGCCTGCTCGGGTTCTCGATCAACCGGGGCGGGGTGAACGAGGACGCGGTGACGTTCACGCCCTACCAGCTCCCCGACGGCTTCCCGACGATCTCCGGTCCGCTCGGCAGCCAGGCGACCTGGAACGACATCAACACCAAGATCAGCGATCACGTCCGCAAGAAGATGAAGCCGCTCGACGAGGAGGCGCGCAAGCAGCTCGAAGCGCTTCAGACCGCCTACGAGCGGACGAAGTCGTCGCTGGAAGGCCTGGAGACGCCGGTCCCGACGACCGGTGGTGGCACCGGAGGCGGTGGCGGGAACCTGCCGCCGCTGGGCGGTGGCATCAACTTCCCGCCGCCGAACGGCACCGGTGGACCCAACATCCCGCCGCCGGGTGGCGGTGGTGACCTCAACATTCCGCCGCCCGGTGGCGGCAACGGGCTGAACGGTCCGCCTGCGAATGGTGGTGGGAACTTCAACGTCCCGCCGCCTGGTGGTGGTGACGGGTTGAACGGTCCGCCTGCGAACGGTGGCGGCGACTTCAACGTCCCGCCGCCTGCCAACGGTGGCGGTGACCTGCCGCCCGTCGGCGGTGACGGCCAGCTGCCCGGCGGTGGTCAGGGGCCCGGAGGCCTCAACGGTCCGCCGGCGAACGGCAGTGGCGACTTCAACGTTCCGCCGCCCGCCAACGGTGGCGGTAGCATCCCGCCGCTCATGCCGCCCGGTGGCATGCCGGGCGGGTCGAACGCGAACGGCAGCGGGAACCCGCGGGAGGGGCAGCGGCTCCTCAACGAGATGCCGGGCGGGAACAACCCGTTCGACCCGGCGAACGGCGGTTCGAACTTCCCGTCGCTGAACAGCAACCTGCCCGGTGGGAACTCGAACCTGCCGGGTGGGAATTTCGATCCGGCGGGCGGGTCGTCGAACCTGCCGGGTGAGCTGGGCAGCGGTCCTGGCGGGTCGAACCTGCCTGGCGGGAATTTCGATCCGGCGGGCGGCTCCTCGAACCTGCCCGGCGGCCTGAATCCTCCGGGTGGGAACTCGAACCTGCCCGGTGGGAACTTCGATCCGGCCGGTGGATCGTCGAACTTGCCCGGCGGCGGCGTGAACCTGCCTGGCGGGGGTTTCGATCCGGCAGGTGGGAACTCCAACCTGCCTGGCGGGAACTTCGACCCCGCGGGCGGGAACTCCAACCTGCCGGGCGGCCTCCCGAATCCGCCCGGCGGCAGCGTGAACCTGCCTGGCGGAAACTTCGACCCCGCGGGCGGAAACTCCAACCTGCCCGGCGGCCTCCCGAACCCGCCCGACGGCAGCGTGAACCTGCCCGGCGGGGGTTTCGATCCGGCAGGTGGGAACTCCAACCTGCCTGGCGGGAACTTCGATCCCGCGGGCGGGAACTCCAACCTGCCCGGCGGCCTCCCGAACCCGCCCGGCGGCAGCGCGAACTTCCCCGGTGAGAACTTCGATCCGGCCGGTGGCACGTCGAACATCCCGGGCGGCGGTTCCGGTTTCCCCGGCGGTGGCTTCGATCCGGCGGGCGGGAGCTCGAACCTGCCCGGCGGGAGCGGCTCGAACGTGCCCGGTAGCGGTTCCGGCGGGTTCGGCGGCGAGGGGTGGTCGGACTGGTCCGGGCAGGACCAGCCGACCCAGCAGAGCGGTCCGTCCGGCGACGCGGTCGGTGGCCAGCGCAGTGGGATGCCGCCGATGATGCCGCCCATGATGCCGCCGATGAACAACGGGCAGAACGAGAAGGAGCGCGAGCGCCAAACCTGGCTGTCCGAGGACGAGAAGGTCTGGGGCACCGACGAAGTCGGCGGCAACGGCGTCATCGGGCTGCCGAACGATCCCTCCCTCGAGACCGACGAACCGCTGGCTCCCACGCACGTCCACGTCTCGACGTCGCGTGCTCCCAAGCAGCCGGAGCAGACCACGCCGACGCAGGCCGCGGAGCAGAGCGCAACCGGGTAGAGGCACGTCAGCGACAAGGGCAGTCGACCGTTACGGAGGCCGGGATGTACTCCTCGATGCACAACGAGATGACCGGGGCGATGCAGGAACTGCGTGCTCAGCAGGAGCAGTTCAGCGCCGCGTTCGGCAAGCTCGACGAGGTGACCGCGAGCGCCACCACGAAGGACCGCGCGATCAAGGCCACAGTGGACGGTCGCGGCACGCTCACCGGACTGGAGTTCAACGGTCAGCGGTGGCGGGACATGGCGCCCAAGGAGCTCGGCGCCAAGATCGTGGAGGTGGTCGCCGACGCCCAGCGCCAGGCGGCCACCGCGGTCGACGAGGTGATGGCCGGGCTCACCCCGGACGGCGTCGACCTGCAGCAGCTGCGGGAGAACGGGCCGGACCTGCAGGTCATGCTCGACACGGCGCTGGGCGAGGCCGGGAGGTGGTCGCGGTGAACGACCGGCTCTACGTCGACACCTCCGGGCTGACCAGGGGCGGGATCAACCTCAGTCAGTGGTCCTCGACGGCCAACCGGCTCGCCGCCCACATGCGCAACGTGACCGCCACCTACCGGCACGCGGGCGGCAGCGGTGAGATGGGCAAGCAGTTCGACGAGAACTACCGGCCGGGCGCGGAGAAGGCGATGGAGTTCCTGTCGATGCTGGAGGAGGCCGTTGGCGGCGTCTCCGAGAAGACGCTGCTGGCCGGGAGGAAGTTCGAGGACACCGACGACGAAGCCAACGGCGTGACCCCGAAGGAATAGGCGACCGGTCATGGCGATGGTGGTCAGCCCCGAAGTGGCGAAGCTGTTCCAGGTGCTCACCGGCGAGGAGTGGCCGGACGCCAACGAGGACCAGCTGCGCGCGCTCGCGGCGGAGTGGACGGCGGCGGCGCAGACCCTCGCGGAGCTGGGCCCCGGCCTGCGCAGCGCCGTCCAGGCCATCCGGTCGGAGTTCGCGGGCGAGGCGGCGCAGGCGTTCGTGCAGCGGATGGCGCCGTTCGTGGAGGGCGAGGACCTGATCTCCACCGCGGCGGAGCTGTTCAACGGCTTGGCCAAGACGCTGACCGACCTCGCCCTCGACGTCGAGTACATGAAGATCGTCACCATCGCCTCGCTGGTCGCGTTGATCGCCGAGATCGCGTGGGCGACCGCGATGGCGCCGTTCACCGGCGGCGCGACGATGGCGTGGCTGGCAGCCCGGATGGCCGTCGTCCGATTCATGATGCAGACCCTGCTTCGCCGGGTGCTGATGCAGGTGCTCTCGACGGCGGTGTTCAGCATCGCGTTCCAGCTGCTCATCGACGTGGTGGCCCAGGTGTCGCAGTTCGCCATGGGCACCCGCACCGAGTGGAACACCGACTACACCAAGAACGCGGCGGGCGTCGGCGCGATGGGCGCGGCGCTGGCGCTGCCGATCGGCGGCCTCGGCAAGCTGTTCGGCAGCGGGCTCAACAGCGCGCTGAACGCGGCGTTCGCGAAGCAGTTCGGCAAGGACTGGGCCAAGAACGGCGCGAGGGTGCTCTCGAATATCAGCACCGAGTCGTTCCACGAGGTGATGACCGAGGCGCTGTACAAGTACGCCACCGAGGGCGAGTTCGAGATGAACCCGTACGCCGCGACGGCGGGTGCGGCATCCGGCGCCAGTAGCGCGGGCGGCAAGGCCCTCGGCGACAAGCTGGCCTCCGCCATGAAGAACAGGCCCGGCGGCAACGGCGACCGCTCGGGCGGCAATGCCACGAACACCGGCGGTTCCGGTGACAACCGGGACATCTCCGGCGGTGACAACGCGGGCTCGATACCTCCCACGAGTCCGAGCACCGAGACACCAGGTGCGGGCGGGCAGAACCCGCCGGTGGTGCAGGCTCAGACGAACGGCGGCAACCAGCCGCCGAACGTGGTGACCGGGAATTCGGGCGGCACGAACCAGACGACCGGATCGTCCGGTCAACAGGAGGCACCGACGTCGGGCACCGGCAACGTGCCGCCTGCTCAATCGACGGATCGGTCCGGCCCGCAGGGACCGCCGAACCAGAGCAGCAGCCGTCAGGACCTGCCGGGCGGCTCGCAGTCGCCGTCGCAGAGCTCCGGTTCGACGCAGGGGACGTCCGGGCAGCAGAACACCACAGCGCCGGGCACTGGCCAGGCGGTCGAAACGCCTGGTGCGCAAGGAAATCCGCCGCAGGGAAGCACCTCGACGTCGGGGCAGCAGAACACCACGACCCCGGGCACGGGGCAGGGGAACACCCCGGGGGCCACCAACGGGCAGAACCCGCCGGTGGTCCAGAACCAGCCGCCGCCGGTTCAGCACGATTCGACCGGCAGCCAGCAGACATCGGGATCGACCGTCGAGCAGCCGAGCCACTCGACCAGCCAGAACACCTCCGGCAACCAGGTCGACCCGACCGGCGACCAGCAGCAGACTGCGTCGGATCCGGCCGACCAGACTGTGTCGAACCCGGCCGACCAGACCGCGTCGAACCCGGCCGAGCAGACTGCGTCGGACTCGGCCGACCAGACCGCGTCGCAGACCAACCCGAATCCGGTCGAGGCTCCTCCGCAGGTCTCGGACCAGACCAGCACTGCGCCTTCGGACGTGCACACCGGTCAGCAAACGCCTGGCACGACGAACGATGTGGACCTCACGGGGACGACGCCCGACCCGAACCGCGGACTGTCCGGGACCCAGCAGGACGGCGCGCAGCTGCCGCCACCTGCGGGGATCGAGCCGCCACCGGTCCAGCAGCAGGACGGGCGGACCACCTCCGATGTGCCGCAGCCGGAGGCCAAGACGCCGGACCACGAGAGCAGCACCGAGACCACGACCATCCCGGTGCGGCAGGACGACCCGAACCGGCAGCCGAACACCACCGCGCCGCCGCAGGTGAACCCGCCGCCGGTCGTCGAACAGACCGGTGTCCAGCAGACGCCGGACGAGCAGGTGCAGTCGTCGCAGGACGACCCGCCGCCCGTGCAGCAGACATCGAATCCGGTTCAGCAGTCGCAGAACTCCGGCCAGCAGACGCCTCCTTCGGTGCAGCAGACCCCGACGACGGTTCAGCAGACGTCGGATCCCGTTCAGCAGCAACCGCCGAGCCCCGGCCAGCAGACGCCGCCGGCTCAGCAGAACGCCGGGCAGCAGACGTCGAACCCCACCCAGCAGCAGACGCCGCCTCCGGCGCAGCAGCAGAACTCCGGGCAGCAGACACCTCCGCTCGTCCAGTCGACGCAGAACCCCGGCCAGACGTCCGGCTCCAGCACGACTCCGGGCACCACGACCGCGGGTTCGTCGACGACGCTGCCGTCCACGCGGTCGACGACGCAGCGGGCCGGCCAGGACTCGAAGGCCCCGAAGACGGGGAGCACGCCGAAGACGTCATCGTCGACGACGGCTCCGGGCATGACGCCGAACCGCGAAGACAGCAGCTCGAAGCTGTCGCCGCAGCAGGTCGCGGCGAGCATCGGCCTGCCGGAAGCGGAGGCCACGAGCTCGCGGACCGCTCCGGAGAGCTACGAGATGTCGACGCTGTCGACCGGTCGCACCGACAACAGCCGGCAGAACCCGAACATCGCTGTCCAGCCGACCGAGCAGAACAACTCCGACCAGCAGAGCGACCAGAACCACGGGCAGGACACCACCCCGACCGACGTCCGGCAGAACAACGACGACCAGCAGAACACCGGCCTGGAGGACGACACCCGGAGCAACGACTCCCGCCAGGACGATCGGTTCGCCGACCTCGTCGCCGAGGCCACGCGGAACGCCCGGGACACCACGGCGACCCGGCAGACGATCGAATCGGATCTGGGCAAGATCAACGCCGCCGGCGCCAAGGCCCGGCGCGACCTGGGCGCGATCCAGCGGTCGACGCGGGTAGCGCACGGCGCGGTGATCGCCACCCGGGAAGCCTTCGGCCCCGACCCGCAGCGGACCGCGCAGGCGCAGCAGCGGTTCGACGTCGCCGACCAGAACCGCATCGACCGCGCGGCAGCGCTCACCCAAGCCCGTGATCGGCACGCGGACGCGGTGCAGCGGCTCGATGACGCGCGCGACCAGCTCGGCGGGGCGCGAACCCTCGAAGCGGACCCGAACGCGATCCGCAAGGCGGAAGACGGGGTCCGGGGGTCGAAGGAATCCTCGGACCTCCTCGGCGAGCGCCTCAAGACGGCCGACCAGGCCCACTCGCAAGCCGCTGCCGCCGCGGCCAACGCGAAGCAGGACCTGGACCGGGCCAAGGCGACCGAGGAGTCCGCGAACGCGGCGAACACCGCCTACGACAAGGCCAGTGCGGCGAGGGACACGGCCACCAGCGCGATCAACACGATCGCCGACGGGAACACGAACGCCCAGGACGCACTGAACACCGTCGACAACGCCGCGAACCGCTCCACCCAAGCTCTCAACGACCTCAACGACGCGGTCAACAACGCCAACGCCGCGAAGACCGCGGCCGACGATCTCACCGCGCAGGCCAACCAGGCCAACGAGGGCCGCACAACGCTGGAGGACCAGCGGAACGCCGTCGACCGCGACCTGGGTGATCTCTATCTCTCCCGCCCGGAGAACGACCAGCAACGCGTCGACCGGGACACCCGCGCCGAAGCGCTGAAGAACGAGCTGGCCGACCTCGACGGCCGGATCGAGGACGCCAGGAACAACGCCGAGAACCTGACCACCCGAGCGCAGGACGCCCAGCAGCAGCACAACGACGCCATCGACCGGGTCGAGAACATCCGGACCGAGATCGACGCCCTCCGGGAGCAGGCACGCGCCGCCGAAACCGCGGCCGCCGATGCCCGGCAGAACGCCGAGAACGCCGCCGAACAGTCCGCGAAGGCCAAGAAGGACGCCACGGAAGCCGCCGCGCAGGGCCAGTACGAGCAAGGTCTCACCGAGCTGTCCTTCCTCCCGCACGAATCGGAGCTGCAGTTCGAGCGGCTCGGTCCGCGCGATGGGCTGATCGATGCGCTCACCGACCTGACCGGCGCGGACCGCAACCAGGTGGCGACGGAGATCGGCGCGCTCAGCGACGCCGGCCTGGTGGCGGCGATCGGCAACGGCACGATCCAGGTCGCCGGTACGGACATCGCGGTCAGCCCCGACCTGTACCGGCCCGACGACACCAGGGCCGCCCCGCCGAACCAGCAACCGAGCACCAAGTCCACCGAACACTCCGACGAGAGCGGGCGACCGCAGTCCGAGTCGACCTCGACCAGCATCCCGATCCGCATCCCGCTGTTGTTCATCTCCCCGCTGGACCTCACGGGCACGGTGGTGCGCCCGATGGTCTACGTCGGCGGGGCCGTGAAGCGCTCCCAGCGGTTCGACTCGGGGCTGACGTTCACCGACAACTCGGGGAACTCGCGCGGCTACGTGCCCACCCGGATGGAACTCGGCCTCTCGGTCCCGGGCAGGCAGCTGACCACCTCGATCGACGCCGGACTGCGGACACCCGGGATCACCCGCGGCGACGGGATCACCGCCCCGCTGCCGGACGCCGACTTCACGGGCGTCAAACCGGTGCTGGCCAGCATTCCGGATCCGCTCGGCAACGTCCTCGGCAACTCCCGGGACGCCTCGGCCGGCCTGACCAACCAGCTGTTCGCCGGCAACGGCAACCCCGCCCACACCACCATCGGCGACAAACCGGTGACGATCGTGCCGGTCGGCGACGCGCAGGTCACCTACGTCGGCACTACGTCGGTGGACAGCACCAGCGCGGTGAGCCTGGGCCGCAGCTGGCAGACGTCCAAGGGCAGCGACGCGAGCGTCGGCGGCGGTCCCTACGTCGGGAAGACGGAATTCTACGTCGGCGGATTCGTGGACTTCAGCAGCGGTCTAACCGACGGGAGCACCCCGGGAACGGACGACTCGGTCACCCAGATCAGCGGCGATCACCAGCTGGTGTACGAGATCTCGCGGGACATGCGCGTCGGCGACGGCCACACCGACCCCGCCGACGGCCAGCCGCAGAGCACCGTGCGCACCCAGCTTCAGGTGCCGGTGTGGCAGGCCCGCGACCTCGGCCTGCCGTTGCCGCCGCACCTCGCGGAGCCGAGCACGCCGACGCCGAACGCCGACCAGCCGTACCGGTTCGGCCGCGACGACATCAAGTTCGTCGACCGCGACCAGGTCTCCGGCTTCGTCACCGGCGAGGTCCGCGACACCCCGAACGGGCTGAGCGACAAGGGCCGGGACGCGATCAACGACAAGTTCCGCTCCCCGGAGGTCGCGAAGAACACGATCCACGACGCGATGCACGGCGGCGCGCACGCCTCCTGGGTCAAGGGCGGCCGGACGCACTTCGTCGACATCTACGCGATCCCGGCCGTGCCCGAGAGCACCATGCCCTCCGGCCAGCAGGAAGTCACCACGGAGGTCAAGCACAGCGACAAATTCCAGCGCGGCTACAAATCGTCGCGGACCGCGCGCATCGGCGTCGGCGGCGCGTTCCGGCCCAAGGGCACCGACAGCCCGAACCCGGACGCGCCGAAGGCGACACCGGAGAACGGCCTGCCGAACCCCTACCAGGGCGGCCCCACCCAGACGTACGCGGGACCCCGGGTGGCCCTGGCCGTGAACTGGGACTCCGGCATCTCCAACAAGTCCGGCTACACCAGCAAGGACGGCCGGGCCGCCAAGTACGGCGGCGACATGCGCGACTACGAGGGGCCGCTGGACTTCGTCGTCGTGCACGGGTCGACCAAGAACCCGAACTGGGCGCAGCACTTCTTCCTCGGCGACCGGATGCTGTTCGGCCCCAAGGCCGGCGCGCGCTACGACGGCCCGTCGAAGGCCGAGGTGGAACAGGCTCTGGCCGGCGGTGACGTGACCAACCCGAACATCCACCGGGGCCGGGTGGACGACGCGATCCGGGTGTCCACCGCCGCCGACAAGCTGAACTGGGGCACCAAACCGCTGCCCGCCAGCACGACGCAGTCCGGCACCTACCTGGGCCCGCCGCCCGCGCTGCCGTCGAAACCGGTCACCTCCGAGCTGTTCGGCGACTACACCAACGTCGAGAACGTGCGGATCACGCCGAACAACACCGAAGCCGTCGACCTCGCGCTGGCCAAGCGCATCGAGCAGGTGCCCGACGCGGCGCAGCCCGACGGCACGACGATCCGCAAACCCCCGAAGGGCAGCGGGAACTGGCCCGCGTGGGCGGAGAAGACCTTCACCGACACGCGCAACGGCGCGAACGGCGCGCAGCAGTCCACCGACTACGTGTACAAGAGCTCCGAGCTGACGCGGCCCGGCACCACGGGGGGCGACGCGGTGCGCGACTTCCAGGGCAAGGTCGGCAGCTTCGGCACGGCCACCCAGGGCCTCGGCGACCTGGCCAGCAGCACGGGCACGATGTTCCGCGAGGGCCGGGCGCAGGACTACAACGGCACGCTCAACGGCGAAGCGACCTACCACTCACCGCGGCTGGTCGACGTCCGCGCGGAGAGCACGCTCAAGCGCAACCAGGCCGGTGAGCAGGTCGCCGGGAGCACCAAGTCCTGGGGCCTCGGCGGCGAGCTCGAGATCATCGGCAACGTGATGCCGAGGCGCCATGGCCAGGTCGGCTCGATGCTGGGCGGACTGCTCAGTGGCGGCGGGAAGTACGGCCGCAGCCACGCGCTCGACCTGACCTCCGGCGGCAGGCAGGAAACCGAGTACACGGGCCCGACGGCGCTGATCACCCTGGACGTCCGCTACCGGTACTGGGCGGACATGGCGCTGCGCAGCGTGGTCAGCAGCGGGAACTTCGGCGACGCCGACGCACCCGGGCCGCGGCCCGACGAGGTGAACGTCGACGAGCCGAACGGCGTGCAGGTGGAAGTGCCGGTCAACCAGGCCATCGCGATGTTCGAGGCACTCGACCTGCCGGTACCGCCGGAACTCTCGGCCATGCGACCGAGCGCGAAGGAGCAGATCAGCAACCCGTCGCACACGGTGCTCACCGGCCCCGGCGAATACGCCTCCTACAGCGACACCTCGGTGACCGATGCGCGGCTGACCGGCGACGACCCGATGGGCGAGGTCCGCGACCGGCTCACCGACATCGGGGTGAAAGACGCCGAGCACCAGCGCGAGGTCCTGGACCAGGTCAACGCGATGCTGAACACCTCGGCCGGGTACCAGTGGCTGCAGGATCCGCTGGCCGGACAGCCCGGCCTCATCTCGGTGCCGCACCCGGGCTCCGCAGTGGAGGACGTCGTCGACATCCGGGTCAAGGCGAAGCAGGTGACCGGACCGCTCGCACTGTCCCAGACCGACGGCACCGCCCCGGACAAGCTGTACCTGGCCAACTACGTCACGACTTCCCACCAGGACAAGAACAGCACCAGCTGGTCGGTGAACGGCGCCATCAACGCGGGCGTGCGCAAAGCGGAGACCCCGTCGGTGCCGCCCGGGCAGCCGGACGAGAACGGCCAGGTGCAGGAGGCGCCGCCGAACCCGGGCACCTCCTCCGGTGCGTTCACCCCGCAGGTGTTCGGCGCCGGGAAGAGCTGGAAGACCGAGGACGTCCTGCCGGGCAGCGGCAGCGAGAAGATGACCACCAGGGTCGACAACGACAAGGTCGGCCGCGACACCCGCCTGGTCGACTACGAGCTGGAGATCACCCGCCGCAGGCAGCCGATGCCCGGGATCGACACGCTCGGCGCGGGCATCCCCAAGCACGTGGTGAACCTGGACAAGGGCGTCGGCGACGCGCCGATCCACCTCAGCGGCAAGGTCGACCTCGTCTCGCCGAGCAGTGACGCCTCGCCCGCGCTGCGGAAACCGGCGCAGCAGCCCGAGATCCAGGTGCTCGACGGGCCGCGGCAGCAGCGGCCGTCGGGCTTCACGCCGGACGACGCGTTCCGCATCGAGTCGATCGGCGCGGACACCGCGAAAGCCGTCCACGACGCGGTGTACGCGCAGCTGTCGAGCAAGCTGCCGAACGGGAACCTGACCGCGGACCAGATCGCCGCGGCGACGCAGACGCCCTCGGAGTTCACCCGGCCGGGCAGCAACTCGGAGTACGTCGCGCACAGCATGACGAAGGGCAGTTCGCTGCACAACGCGTCGAACACGATGTTCACCGGCGGCGACTACCAGGCAGGCAACACCCTCGGCACCAAGCACCCGCTCTACGACTCGCTGTTCGACCTCAAGCTCTCCGGTGACGTCCGCCCGGAGAACCTGACTTTCGTCGCGGCACTGCCCAAGGACACGACGATGAACTTGACCCGGGAACGCGAGATCACCACGGCGGACGGCAAGACCAAGACGGTCACCACGAGCCTTGGGCCCTCCGTGTCGAGCTACGGCTCGCAGACCCACCAGGCCACCGGACCGAGCCCGACCTATGTCATCGTCCTCCCGCCGGCGTCCGGCACTGTGGGCAACGACGAGACGAACGCGCAGAGCTCGAAGGACGGCGAGACCACCGGCGTCAAGCACCAAGGCCGGTCATACCTGTTCCGCGCCGACACCGCCGACATCTACTCCGACGCCCACGTGCACGGATCGAACTGGACGCACCAGCCGATCACCGCGATCAAGGACCTCTTCAGCGGGCACGGCCACCCCCAGGACAGCTCGGTGAAGATCACCTCCCACGACGACCTGCACGTCCGCGTCTGGGAGAACACCGCGCTGGACAAGGGCCTGATCACCCTCCACGACGTGTGGAACCACGCGAGCAAGCTGCCCGGTGACCAGGCCACCTACGGCCTGACCGGCAACACCCGCGGCGCGACGATCCACCCGCCCGGCCAGACCAACCCGGCCGCCGGGCAGCCCGCGCCGAACGCGTCGACGGGCCGGAACCTGCACGTCGCCCCGGGCGTGACCCTGGACAACGTGAAGGACTTCATCGGCAAGCTCCCGAAGGACATGCGCCCGACGACCTACACCGTCGATCCGGGGCTGAACTTCGGGAACTCCGAGGTCCAGGAGGCGGTGGCGGGCCTGCCCGAGCCGCCGAAGCCGGAGACCACGGAGCCGGAGACCACGTCGGAGGTCCAGGTCGACCGGAACACGACCGGAACACCGGTGACGCAGACGACTGAAATCCCGGTGACGTCTGAAGTTCCGGTCGATCAGGAGGCGACGCCGGTCGTGACGGAAACGCCGGTCACGACCGACACCCGGGCGACCGAAGTACCGGCGACCGAGGTGCCGCTGCCCGAAACTCCGGTGACCGAAACACCGCCGGTGACCCAGAATCCGGTGAGCACCGAGAATCCGGCTGCGACCGAAACCCCGGACGGTTCGACCACCGCTCGCAGCACTCCGCCCGCGTTCACGCCGCCGCACACCGATGCGATCGGCTCGCCGTCCCTGGTGGCTGCTTCCGAGCTGTTCGCCAAGGTGCCGCCGGGTACCCGGTTCGCCGCTCCGGAGAGCTTCGCCGACCTGATCAGCAAGGGGCCGGGCCAAGGGAACACTCCCGTGCACGCGGCGCTGGCGTTCCACTCGACCTACCACGGTTCGCCGCAGATCTCCGACGGCGCTCTGGAACCCGGGCAGGGCGGCATGACCGGTGCGGCCGACAAGCTGGGCGTCCCGCCCACGCCGGTCGGTCGCGGTGCGGACGGGCTGGCCGACGTGATCGACCGGGTCACGCGCGGCGGGCACGGTTCGGACGCGCTGCTCTTCGCCTTCCAGCCCGACGGGCAGGCGAACGCGTGGAACGTGGTCAACCACAACGGCTCGGTGTCCGTGGTGGACGCCTTCTCCGGCACGATCATGCCCGCGACCCCGGACCTGCTCACCGGCGCGGGCGAGCTCTTCGCGATCCCGCTGGACCCCGAGGGCAACTTCATCTCCGACGGGATCGTGCTGCCCGGTCAGCAGGGCGCCATCTCCTACCAGCAGGCTCACCAGCTCTACGCCCAGCTGGCCGCCGACACGTTCGAGCACCCCGTCCACGGCACCGTGACCATGCCGACCGGGCACCCGGAGGACGGCTGCTACATCCGCGCGCACCTGTGGGCTTCGAAGCTGCAGGAATGGGGCGTCGACGTGCGGAAGGTGTTCATGAGCAGGGGCGAGCAGGGCCTGCACACCATGTCGGCCAACGCCTACGGGGCGACCGCGGACCACCCGCGTGCCATCAACTGGTCCTACCACGTCGCCCCGCTGGTCAGCGTGGACATGGGCAACGGCTTCCCGCCGGTGGAGATGGTGCTCGACCCGGCCATGTCCTACGACTTCGCGGGCGCCGTCGGGGCGGACCGGGCGGTGCCGTACCAGGGCGTGGTCCCGGTCCGGCAGTGGATCAACGACGCGGGCATCTTCGGCGGCTTCGCCGAAGCCGACCTGTACGAGCCCCGGCAGTGGCAGGGCAACGAGGGACCGGTCGGTCCGGACGAGGTGCGGGTGCGGATCACCGACGCGCACGTGGTCGGTCCGCCGTGGCTCGTGCAGGCCCCGGGGTCGTTCCAGCAGGCGAACCAGTTCGTCCAGCCGTTCCTGGACTCGGCGTACGACTTCACCGTCGAGGTGGGCCACCGCAACGACTTCAAGGCCTGGCACGAGTCGCTGCCGCCGCACGCCCGCGCGGCGTTCAACCAACTCGACGCCAAGTTCGGCAACGGCGCGCTGAAGGACTTCCACGACTGGTTCCGCGGCATGAACCACACCGACCGCGCCAGGCTCGCCGACTGGTTCGCCGGTCCGGGCGCAACCACTCAGGACATCGTGCCGCCGTGGGCCAACCGCGTTCAGACGGCCCGCGATCAACTCTTCGCGCTCACCGAGGAACAGCGGATGGACCCGAACATGAACGCGGTGATCCTGCTGTTCGCCTATCAAGGCACTCTGCCGTCCGCGCTGTACGACGAGATGATCGACATGATCGCCTACCGCCACCACGTGGACGGCTACGACAGCGCGGAGCAACTGACCCGGGACCTCATCGCCGAGTACAGCGCGTCGGTCCGGTCGACGCAGTACACCGACGCCGTCGCAGGCCCGGTGGAGCAGCACGACACGTCCGGGACCAGCAGCGAACCCGTCGTGAACGATCCGCCGACGGAATCGCGGCAGCGGTCGCGCGACGAGTTCGAGGAAGACGGACCGGTCACCACCTACGAGCCGTCCCACCAACGGCCGATTCCGGAGCGGCTGGTGCCGCCCGCGCAGGGCGACACGGACCAGCTCCTCGCGGCGGTGCCGCCGGGCACCCGCTTCGCCGACCCGGCGAGCTTCGCGGAGCTGATCAACGGAAGCCGCTCCGACCAGGGGCGCGACGTCAACTGCGTCGACGCGGCGCTGGCCTTCCACGAGACCTATCACGGCAACCCGCGGGTCGCCGGCATCGCGTCGAGCGGAGTGCCGCAGAGCGCGGGCACGGCCGCCGCGGAAGGCCTCGGCTACGCGCCGGAGCTGTTCGGCCAGGGCCCGTCGGGCCTGGCCGAGGTGATCGACCGGGTCACCCGGGCCGGCCACGGCGCCGATGCCCTGGTGATCGGCTTCCCTCGCAGCGGCGGGGGACACGCGTGGAACGTGGTCAACCACCACGGCGAAGTGTCCATCGTGGACGCTCAAGCGGGCACGATCCGGCCCGCGACCACGAATGGTTTCTCCTGGCTGGACCGCGTCTACGCGATCCCGCTGGACGCCGACGGCAACTACGTCGAGGACGCGGTACCGGCACCGGAACCGCCGGTGAACGCCGACGCCTACGCCACCGCCGAGTACGAGCGAGCGCAACTGGCCCACGAAATGCGCCGGGCCGCCGCAGCGGGCGAGGAAATCCCGGTGCCCGGCACCAACGGCCGCCTCGTCCCGAGCCTCGGCGGCCTGCGCCTGGTCGGCGCGGCCATCACCGCCGAACTCGCCGCCGACCTGGCCTCCCTGACCAACCGTGACCTGATCGCCCTGGTGATCGGCCCGGACGCCGAATACCCGGAACTGGAGGACGAGCCGATCCCCGGCCTCGAAGAACTCAAGTTCCCGCCCCGAGGCCGCCCGGAACGAGTAGGCGCTACGGAGAGCTGATGGCTTCGTGAGCGAAGACAGGTCGTAAGAACGACCATCGTCGCTCACGAGGGCAGTGAACTCCTGCGGGGCGCGGAGCCGTGTCCTCCAGAGAGCGGAGGAGGCGGAGTGGACGAGTCGATCACCGTGGAGCGCGTTCGACACGCACTGGTCGTGGGGCGGCTCGACGCGGACGGCGCCGCTGTCCTGCTGGCGGCGAACCTGCCGCCGAAGCGGGATCGCACCTTCGTGGTGGTCGGCAGCTCCGCGCTCGACGCGATGAAGCGGCTCGACCCGTGGGTCGCCGCCGACCTCGCCGACGAGACGCACGGCGATCTGTGCGTGGTGGCACCGGGTTTCGGGTCGATGGGCGGCAACGGCGCGCTGCCGCCCGCGAAGCTGCTCGCCGAACGCCTCGGTGTCGAGGTCACCGCCCCCGACGGCGATCCCGTCGTCCTCGACGACGGCAGCCTGTTCGTCCCCGGCCAGAGCCCGGGGTGGGTGTCGTTCCGGCCGGACGGCCGCCGCACCCGCATCGGCGCGCGGTTCCCCGCACCGTGGTGGCAGAACGGGCTGCCGGACCCGGCCGACCACCTGGTTCACCTGCCCGTCGGCCTGTGGCTCCGGCAACCGGATGCGCCGCCCCGGACCGATGACCGTCTGCTGCGGCAGGCCCCGGACCGCGACCGGATGTACGTGGTGCTCGGCACGCCGGGAGAGCCGCCGCCCACGGCCGACGCCGTGGTCGAAGTGCTGCGGGAGCTGCCGGACGAGGGCCGGGACCGAGCGGTCCTGGCCTGCTACGGCTTCGGCGGTGGCGAGCTGATCCGCGAAGTGGCCGGTGAGCTGGGTGCACCGGTGCGGGTGGCGCACGGCGTGCCCGGCGACGATGGTCTGGTGCAGGTCGACGACGAGGGTGTGGCCCGCTGGCGGCCCTTCGCGGTGGAGAGCGTGTACCGGAACGACGGCCCGCCGGTGCTGGACCGCTGGCTGGCTCCGGCGGGCCTGGCGATGGTCGAGCCCGGCTCGTACCGGCTGACCGAAGGCTGGCGCGTCGATGTGGTGCCGCGCGGACTCGTCGTGCGGCCCGACGCGGTGCACCTCGACGAAGCCGTCACCGCTGCGGATCCCGGCCCGACGGCCGACGTCGTCTTCGCGGCCGAGCACGCGGTGTCACCGGAAGCCCTCGCGGCGTTCAACCGCCTGGTGCGTGAACTCCCCGACGCCGCAAGGGAAAACCTGCGGATCGTCCCGGTCGGCGACCCGTCTGTCCTGGCCGACGTCGAAGCCGCGGACCGCATCGAGCGCGTCCCCGAGCACACCGCGCCGAGCCGGGTGAGCGGCACGCCACAGCCGGTGGCTCCGCCGAAGGGCGCGGTGATGGTGACTCCCGACGGGCGAATCCTGCCCGTCGCCCCGATCCTCGCAGTACCGGCGCGGCCCACCCCGAAGAACGAGGTCCGGAGTCCCGCCGCCAGCGACTTCCTGGACATCGCCTCCGAGCTGCCACCGGCCGAACCGGCCTCGTCGGCACCGATGCAGCAGCAGATCCAGCTGCCGCAGGTGCTGCAGCCGGTCCCAGCGGAGCCGACGCCCCCTGCACAGCCGCGACCGCCCGCCTCGACACGGCTCGGACTCCCGATCCTGCAAGCGGCTCCGGTGCAGCCGATTGTGCAGGCACAACAAGCAATCCAGGCCCCAGCCGCGGCCCAGCAAGCAGCCCCGGTCCAGCCCGCGATGCCAGCTCCGGGACCGCAGGCGCTCCCGTCGGCCGACGCGCCGCTGTGGGGGCACCCGCGCTCAGCCCCGCCGAGCGGCCAGCCGCCGTGGATCGGTCAGCTCGACACCCGGTCCGCGCCTGCGCCGCAGCCGGTGCGGCAGGTCGAGATGACCGCACCCATGCCGAAGGCCGAACCAAAAGCTCCCGCCGAGGACCAGGCGGCTCGCGCGCAGTCCGGCACAGCAGCGCAGTCGGGTGCGGTCGATGACCAGCCAGAGTCCGGTGCAGCGGTGCGGTCCGCAACTGAGGCGACCGAGCCGGAAGCCACCAACGACCAGGCAGCCCGCGCACTCCCGGCGGAGCCCAGCGCAGCGACCCGATCGATCCCCGCGACGACCAGCTCGGCGGACTTCCGCTCGCTGGGCTCCGCGAGCGCGGTCCCACCGGTGTCGGGCACCTCGGCGCGGCCCGCACCGACCGAGACCAAGTCGAATGCCTCGACGCGGCCCGCGGAGACCAAGACCAGCGCGGAGGCTGCTCCGGTCGAAGCGCTGCCCGCCACCGTGGCAGCCAGCACCACCGAGAAGTCCACAGTGGAACCGGCTGCCAAGTCGGTCGCCGGGCTGCTGCCGAAGCGCGACCTGCCGCAGACGGAAGTCCAGGCGGTGGAGGTGCCGGAGGACGTGCGCAGCACGGCGGCGCAGCGGCGGGCGATGCGCGCGGCTCTCGGTTCGCGCTACGACGTCGCGACCCGCGCGGTCACCCGGCTCCTCTCCGAGCGGCCCGGCATGCGGTTCGCCTCCGAGGACCGGGCCGCGCTGATGGCCGAGCTCGCCGTGGTCCGGGTGTTCGCCGACGACCCCGTCGGCGAGTACGACACCGACTTCTACGTGTGCCTAGCCGACGGGCTGCGGCGGCTGCCGACGGTGCGAACCGTTGTGGTGCGCGGGATTCCGGCGGGCACCGCGGTGCAGCCGGAGTCGGTGCTCCGGCTGCCCACCCCGGTGGTCGCCGCCCCGGCGACGGGCACCGAGCCGGTGGGACCCGCCGAGGCGTTGATCTGGACCACCACCGGCCGCCGGCTGGACGGGCTGCTCGACGAGCCGACCGAGGAATCGGAGATCTCGCACCGGGGTGACGTGGTGCTCTCCGGGCACACCCGGCTGCGGGTGCTGGCCGTCGAGTCCGAGCGAATCCTGCTTGCCGAGGACGGAACCGCCCGCGACGCGGCGCTGATCAGGCTCCGCGCCGCCGCTGCCGCGCGGGCGGACATCGCGAACCAGCCGGCCACCAGCAGGTGGTTCGGCCCGCTGCCCGCGGCATGAGGGGAGAACCGGTGATCCAGCACCAGGAGTTGCTCGCGCTGGCCGGTCAGGTGCCGGACGGCTGGCTGGCCATCGCCCGCGAAGCGCACGCCGCCGCCGACACCGACCGCCTCGACGGCCTGTTCGCTCTGCTCGGCGACGCGAAACCCCAGCAGGCACAACACACTTTCGCACCGGAACCGGGTCACGAGGACGCCGACCGCGCGGTGCTCGCCGCGATCCGGGCCGAGCCCGGCGCGCAGGCGTGCTGGGCCACCACCCGCGGCGGCACCGACCGCGTCTACCTGATCCAGTCCGAGGGCGACCCGACGGCGGCGACCACGGCCGGGCACAACGCGCTGGCGGGCCTGGTGGACTCACCGCGGGTGGAGGTGTTCGCACCCGGCGACGTCCTGCCCGCCTACCACGAGAACGCGCTGCTGGCCGCGACGCTGCTGTGGTCGGCGACGCCGGGCCCGGAGGTCCGCGTGGCCCGCACCTTCGACGGTGCCACCGCCGCCGGGCCGTGGTTCGACCCCGGCCACGAGCTCGTGGTGGACCCCGCCGAACGCAGGCGGCTGCTGGACTTCCTCACCGCGGGCGAGGTCGTGCTGACCGCCGACGTGCTGATGATCGATGTGTTCACCGGCACCCGCGCGGTCCCGGCCGACCTGCGCTCCGACGGCACCTGGGTGTGGTCGGACGCCGCCAAGTACTACCTCGACCGCTACCAGCTGGCGCCCGATGCGGAGCTGGCCGGGCACGCGCTGGCCGGCAGGCCGGGCGGTCGCCTGTGCCCGCTCGCCCGCCACCGCGTGCGCGCGGCCTTGACCTCGACCGGCCAGGAGGGCCCATCGTGACGAGCAGGATGTCCGGAGTCCGCTCGGTGCTCGGCGTCTCGCCGACCGAGCCGGACTGCTACCGCACCGTCGGCGACGCGATCAGCTCGGCGCGCGACGGCGACGTCATCGCGATCCGGCCCGGCGTGTACCCGGAGTCGATCGTGCTGGACCGCGACGTGACGCTGTCCGGTTCCGGCTCGCCCGGTGACGTGCGGATCGAGGCGGCGGGCACCCCGGTGCTGCGGGTGACCGCCGAGCACGCCGAGGTGTCCGGCATCGAGTTCGCGCACTCCGACGGCGAAGTGGCGGTCGATCTGCAATCCGGTGCACTGCACCTGGGCGAATGCGAGGTCGCGGCGAACTCGGAGGTGGCGGTCGTGGTCCGCAGCGGTACTCAGCTGCGCGCCGACACCACGACCGTGCGCAATCCGGGTGGCGCCGGGGTGCTGGCGTTCGACGGGGGAGCGGCCCAGCTGACCGGCTGCACGGTCACCTCGGTGGGCACCACCGCGGTGGTCGCCCGCTCTGGCGGTGTTCCGGTCCTGGTGGACTGCACGGTGACCGAGGCGAAGGGCGCGGTGCTCGCCGCCGACGGCGGGCGCGGTGAACTGCGCAATTGCCGGATCAGCGACATCGCGGGCGCCGCGATCGTGGTCGAGGAGCGCAGCGAGCTGATCGTCACCGGCACCGAACTGTCCGCTGTGGATGGTGTGGGCGTGCTGTCGGCGAGCGGTTCGCGCCCAGTGCTGCGCGACTGCCGTCTGCGTGACACCACCGCGCAGGCCGTCGTGGTGGTGCAGGAATCCGCCGTCGAGCTGGAGCAGGTGACCGTCGACGGCGCGCGCGGGCACGCGGTGCAGGTGCTGGAGGGATCGACCGCCGACCTGTCCGAGTGCGTGCTCACCGGCACCGGGCACGACGCCGTGGTCGCCGGTGCGGACGGCACGATCCGGCTGGTGGCCTGCGAGATCACCGGTGGTGCGGGCAACGGCGTCCTGGTCGAGCGGCAGGCCGCGGTGACGGTGAGCGACACCAAGGTCGTCAGCACCGCCGCCACCGGCCTGCTCGCGACCGACCAGGCCCGGTTGACCATCGACGGCGGTGAGGTGCGCGAATGCCAGACCGGTGTGGTGTGGCGCGGTCACGCGGACGGTTCGATCACCGCCTGCGGGGTGCGGGACAACCTGGGCGACGGCATTGCGGTGCACTCCGACCAGCCGGTGGAGGTGAGCGGCTGCGTCGCCGAGCGCAACCTCGGTACCGACGTCCGGCTGCCCGGCGGTGAGGTACCGGCGCTGGTCGAGGAGTCCACTTCGGACTCGGCCCCGGCGCCGGCCGAGCCCGGCGACACCGAGGAGCTGGACGACCTGCTCGCGGAGCTGGACGCGCTCGTCGGCCTGGACGGTGTCAAGCGCGAGGTGGAGACGCTGGTGCGGCTGCACCAGATGTCCGAGCGTCGCGCAGCCGCCGGACTTCCGTCACCGCCGCTGTCCCGGCACCTCGTGTTCACCGGCGCACCCGGCACCGGCAAGACCACGGTGGCCCGGCTCTACGGCCGGATCCTCACCGCGCTCGGCGTGCTGCGCTCCGGCCAGCTGGTCGAGGTGGCGCGGCCCGACCTGGTCGCCTCGGTGGTGGGCGGCACCGCGATCAAGACCACCGAGATGTTCAAAAAGGCGATCGGCGGCGTGCTGTTCATCGACGAGGCCTACACGCTGTCGGCGGGCAACAACGGCGGTGGCGGCCCGGACTTCGGTCAGGAGGCGATCGACACGCTGGTGAAGCTGATGGAGGACCACCGCGACGAGGTCGTGGTGATCGTCGCCGGCTACACCAACGACATGCGCTCGTTCCTCGCGGCGAACCCGGGGCTGTCCTCGCGCTTCTCCCGCACCATCGAGTTCGCGGACTACTCCTCGGCGGAACTGGTCACCATCGTCGAGGGCCTGTGCCGCGGTCACGACTACCGGCTGGAGTTCGAAACCAGGTCGGCGCTGCACGCGTACTTCACGAATCTGCCGCGCGACGCGGCTTTCGGCAACGGTCGCACGGCCCGCAAGGTGTTCGAGGAGATGCTCGGCCGCCAGGCCTACCGGCTGGCCGACGACCTCAACGCCGGGCACGTCGCGCTGACCAGGCTGCTGCCGGACGACCTCGGGCCGCTGCCCGGCTCGTCGGTCGGTGCGGGCGCAGGTCGGGTGGACGACGAACGCATCGAGCAGCTGCTCGGCACCCTGCAAGCCCTGGTCGGCCTGGACGAGGTGAAGGCGGAGGTGTCGGCGATGGTCGACCTGCTCACCTCGGCGCGGCGACGGCAGGCGGCGGGCTTGCCGGTTCCGTCGGTGAGCAGGCACCTGATCTTCGCGGGCCCGCCCGGCACCGGTAAGACGACGGTGGCCCGCCTGTACGGCTCGCTGCTCGCGGCGCTCGGTGTCCTGGCGCAGGGGCAGGTCACCGAGGTGGCGCGCGCGGACCTGGTCGGCGAGTACATCGGTCACACCGCGCGGCGCACCACCGAGGCGTTCGACCGCGCGCGCGGCGGCGTGCTGTTCATCGACGAGGCGTACACGCTGTCATCCAGCCGCGGCAGCGGCCAGGACTTCGGTCGTGAGGCGATCGACACCCTGGTGAAGCTGATGGAAGACCACCGCGACGAGGTAGTGGTCATCGCGGCGGGCTACGAACGGGAGATGCAAGGCTTCCTCGCGGCCAACCCCGGCCTGTCGTCCCGCTTCTCGCACCGAGTTCGCTTCGCCGACTACACCCCGGACGAACTGGTCACCATCGTCAACCAGCACGCCACCGACACCGGCTATGAATGCACCGGCCCAGCAGTAGCGGCCCTGCGCACCCACTTCGCCACGATGAGCCGAGGCGATTCCTTCGGAAACGGCCGCTACGCCCGCCAAGTCCTCGACGAAACGATCGCCAACCACGCCCGCCGAACCCGCTCGGTCACGGACCCCACGATGGACGACCTCTGCCTACTCCTACCGGAAGACGTCCCAGCCTCAACAACCCCCAACCACCAGACCCCGGGTCACCAGTAGCCACAGAATCCCATGGCCGGGGAGGGTTTCTAGCGCACGAGCGTGGTCGTGAGTGCAAAAACCGGCTCCAACCGGTCTACGCACTCACGACCCCACCAAGCCAGGTCGGGCGCTTGGCACGCCGGCCGGACGACGGAGGGTGTTGTGAAGGCGGCTTTTCACCGTGCCTGGGGCTCCGAGGTCTTTTACCGCCTGGACGTGTGGCTTCACTCGCCAACCGGGCGTCCAACGAAGATGACGTCTTGGATCACACCGTCGAGGTCGGCCACGCGTGGGAGTCGGCCCCACACCTCGAACCCGTGGGAGAGGAAGAGCCGGATGCTGGACTCGTTGCTGGCGAAGATCGTTGTGGCGATGTTTCGGATTCCGAGCTTCGGGGCGTGGGCGATCGCCTCGCGCAGCAGATACGTACCTTGCCCTCGGCCACGGTGATCGGGGTGTAGGTACACGGCCAAGTCGGCTGTTACGTCGTACCCCTGGCGCCCGTTGAGAAACGGTTCAAAGGACAGGTATCCGGTTACTGCGTGTGGAGCATCGGTTTCGTAGCCAACCCAGATGGGCCGCCGTTGGGGGTCCGAGGTTTCAAGCCATTCTTCCCGGGAGGCGATGGTGATCGGTTCGAGATCGCAGGTTGCCGCTTTGCTCGGGATCGCCGAGTTGTAGATCTCGACAATCGAGGGCAGGTCTTCCGACGTGGCTAGGCGATGGCTGAAGGCCAAGATCTAACTCCTGTCTTGTGGCGAGACTGCGCATCTTGGGCACTGATGCGCGCTTAGGCGGCTAGCCTGCCACCGATCACAAACGCAACCTCATGTCTGCGGAAGCAGTCGATGACGGCCGATGTACTCCTCGGCTGGCCACTCGATGGGTTCTGGGGGACGGGAGTCGGGAGGCTCGGGGTCCTGGGGTTCGGGTGCTGCCGCGTCGATGAGTTGCCATGCCATCACCGATCCCGGTCCTGAACTCGAGTGCTGGCCCTGACCACTGCGCAACGGCAGCAGCAGCACGACCACCGCGAATGCTGCTGCGGTAACTCCCAGAAAAGCCAACAGGTTGCCTGCCGCGTGCACCAAGACGAGAACGGTTGCGATCACTGGGCACCGGCCTCTCGTTCCGCCGCGTCGCGGCGCGCCCGGGACTCGTCCCAACAAGCGGCGCAGGTCGGGGAGAGCCAGTCCAGTTCGGTCGTCCTGACGACGGTCACGGTTGTGCCGCAAAGGGTTTCCCGCTCCTGTCCGGGGAACGGCGGTTCGGTCGGCGACAACCCGTGCCGCACACCGTCGACCGGCCGCCAGTACGCCACCAACCCTGCGGGCTGGAACATGTCGCGCATCGCTTCTCCTGACTGTCGAAGGAGTGAGAAGCGGTGGCCTCGGGTTGGGGAGGGGGGAACCACCGAGGCCACCGCCATGCGATGACGGAACGTGCTGATACCGTCACCGACAGCAGCAACGCTAGCGACATCGGAAGCTATATAGCTAGCTCGTAAACCCAAAGGTGTGATCAGTAAGGAGTCCCGAAATGCCGCCAAGCTCCCCGACGGTCGCCAACTGGGCTTTGGGTCGCCGCCTCCGGGAAGTTCGCGAGGAAAACGGACTGACCAGCGGCGCAGCATCCAAGCTCATCGGCGTGACCTCGGCGTACCTGTCTGAAGTCGAGCACGGGAAGAAGACGCTCGCGCCGGACAAGCTCGACACTCTGATGGTGGAGTACGGCATTGAGGCCGCCGAAGCCGAGGAACTCCGAGTGCTGCGGGAGCAAGCGGTGCAGCGCGGCTGGTGGGCCAAGTACTCCGGCATCTTCGGCAACGATCTGCTGCGCTTCTTCGGCTTCGAGCACGGCGCGGAAGAGGTGCACGCCTACGACAGCGGTGTCATGAACGGCCTGCTGCAGACTGAGGATTACGCCCGGGCAATCAGCGAGGCGAGCACTGGAAATCTCCGGCTGGCTGAAGTTGATCGGCGAGTCACCTGCCGGATGACCAGGCAGCGGAGGCTCGCCGGCAACGACCCGCTCCGGTTCAACATCGTCATGGCGGAAGCCGTGCTGCGCCAGGAAATCGGTGGGCCGGACGTGCTCAAAGCTCAACTCGAGCACATCCTCGCCCTCGTCGACGGATACCCCGACACGTTGGATCTGCGCATCGTTCCGTTCTCAGCCAGAGGGCACGAGGCAATGGGCGGATCAGCCTTCTATCTCATGACCTTTCCGAACGGCAGGCTGCCCACCGTTCTCTGGCAGGAGACTGTGACCTCAACGAACCTGATCATCGATGCCATGACGGTCAGGGAGTACGCCATTGCGCACACCGCTGCTACGCAGGCTGCGCTAGGTCGAGAAGAGTCTCGTGCGCTCATCAAGAAGATCTCGACAGAGGTGTCACGCTAGCTAGAGTTGAGTCATGAACACTTTCCGTACCTCGAAGCCTTTAGGAGAAGCGAGCTGGCGGAAGTCCAGCCGCAGTGCCAGCAACACCCACTGCGTGGAGGTCGCCGTGACGGCGGGAGCGGTCGGTGTGCGCGACACGAAGGACCGTGACGGTGGCACGCTCGTTTTCACACCCGGGCAGTGGGCGTCGTTCACCGCCGGTTTGAAGCGGGGCTGAGTTGCCGTGAGTGGTTTGGGGTGCCGTAGCGCCCCGAAGTGCTCACGAGCCGGAATCCGCTGGTCAGGCCGCGATCGGCTGGCTCGAAACGGTTTCGCGCAGGGTTCGCAGGGCGTTGTGGAGGCGGCTTTTCACCGTGCCTGGGGGGACTCCCAGGGTCTTGGCCGCTGAGGCTGCCGTTCGGTCTGCGTAGTAGACCTCGACGACGGTTGCCCGGTGGGCGGGGGAGAGGTTTTCGAGCATCTCCCGGACGACGAGCTTCGTCTCGACCTGGTCGTTGGCGCTGGGTTGGACCGCCGTGTACTCGAGGTCTCGTTCCGGGAGGCCGACTTCGGTCGGGCGGGCTCGGCGGCTTCGATGCTGGTCGATGGCGATGTTGTGCGCGACCCGCAGGAGCCAACCGCGGACCGAGCCCAGGTTCTCGGTGAGGCGGTCGAGGTTTCGCCAGGCTCGCACCCACGTCTCCTGAACGACGTCCTCAGCAGCGAACCGATCGCCGTTGGTGAGCCGTGTGACGTATGCGTGCAGGGCGTCGCCGTGGGCGCGCATCACGTCTTCGAGCTGAACACTGGGCATTTCCGCTCCCGCCGTTTCGCCTGCTGCCTACGACAGCAAGCCTCGCGTTCGGGAGCGCGGCGGTCTTTGGGCTTATCCCTCCACTTCGAGGGATGTCCCGCGTTCCGAGGTAGGGATGTCCCTACGACAACGCCGAGCAGGGCGTCACGTCCGGGCCGTTCGCCGCGCCGGGAACCCAGGCGATGTTGCGGAACGTGGCGTCGAACGGGCCCTGCGCGTAGACCAGGAACGAGGTGTTGACCCGCTTAGGGTCGAGGCCCTTCTCGGTGAAGCAGCGCAGCGGGATGGTGACCTTCGACTGCTGGCCCACCGGCAGGTCGCGGAAGAGCTCGGTGGTCTCCAGCGAAGCGCCGCACGGGTAGCCGCAGTGCGCGGCGATCGTGGCCGAGCCGGCCAGCGGCTGGTTCACCGTCACGTCGAACACCAACGCACCCTGGCTGTCCACGTAGGTCGACAGGTCCCTGGTGTCGTTGCCGGTTTGCAGGTAGACCTGGGCGGGCGTTTCGTCCTTCCAGGTCACGCGCAACCCGTCGCCGGTGTTCGCGACGATCGCGGAGTGGTTCGCGTGGTGCCCGACTACCTCGGTGCCGTCCCACTTGTCCTGCGACGCGATGTAGGCGTGGTACGGCTCGATGGTGTCGTCGTCGAGCAGGCGGAGCGGTTCAGGCGTCTGCGCCGCGCCACCATCCGAAGTGGACGAAGCGTCGGCTCCCGGTGTCGGGGCTGCCACGGATTCCGTGCTCGACGCGTTGTCGACCGAGTGCCCGCCGCCGAAGAGGAGCAGGCCGGTCGCCACCGCGGCGACGCCGACAACCGCGGCCGCGATCGCCGGGACCAGCCAGCGCCGACGCGTCGGCTCAGCGCTCACAGGTTCGGGTGCCGCTGGCGCTGGGGGCGCGGTGAGCGCGCGGGTCGCGATCGTGGCCGCGCCGAGCGCGACGGTGAACTTCGGGTGGTGCGCCATCCGCACCGGCTTGTCGAACTGCTCGAAAACCATCTGCGTGACCAGCGGAACCCGCGACGAGCCACCCGCCAGCAACACCGCCGACAGGTCGTCGCCCCGGAGCCCGGCCGAAGCGACGGTGCGGTGCAGCGCGTCGACGGCCACCTCCACTGACGGCCGGATCGCCGAGTCGAACTCCCGGCGCGTGACCGTCAACTCGCGCGGCCCCGAGGGCAGCGGCACCAGCAGCGGCACGTCCGGCTCGGTGGACAGCTCGATCTTGGCGCGCACGCACATCGCGCGGATCCGGCCGAGCGCGTCGGCCGCGAGGGGGTCGGTGGGGTCGAGCCGGGTGATCGCACCGTCCAGGCGTTCGTCGAGGCGGGCGAGCAGCGCGTCGTCGAAGTCCATGCCACCGAGGTGCTCGACGCCCTCCGGCGTGCCGAGGATCTCCATTCCGTCGCCGCGCATGCGCAGCACGGTGGTGTCCAGCGTGCCGCCGCCGAGGTCGAACACCGCGACGACCTCGCCCTCGCCGAGCGTGCGCTCGCGGCTGTAGTGCGTGGCCGCGGCCTCCGGCTCGGTGATCATCCGCACGTCGTCGATCCCGGCGAGCCGCGGCACCTCGGCGAACTGCTCGCGGCGGTAGGGACCCCAGATCGCCGGGCAGGTCAGCACGACCGATCCGGGCGGTCCACCCATGTCGGCGCGGACCTGGTCGAGGACGTCCCGCAGCTGCGCGGCCATCAACGCGCTCGGCGAGTAGGTGGATCCGCCGAGGACCAGGGGCGTCGGGTCGCCGAGCCGGCGCTTGAAGCCGCGACCGAGCCGCGCCGGGTCGGCGTCGCTCTCCGCCGCGGCGATGCCGGTCAGCAGTGTGCCGTCCGGCGCGCGGTAGGCCAGCGACGGGACGACGATCTCCCGCGACAACGGCACCATCCGCGTCCCCGCCGCGTAGCCGACGGCGGCAGATGTGAACGTCGTGCCAAGGTCGATCCCGATCGCGTAAGACACGCCACCTCCTGTGAAACCCGGGCTACTTACCAATCAACCACACGCAGGTCGAGACGATCGCATCCAAATGTAGGTTGTTCGAGCCCTCCGCAGGTTGATCAAGCGAGGCGACTTGATTGCAGTTCGGGACACAGGGGTAGGGATATCCCTACCCCGACGGAGGGGTCGCACCCTTGTCGTCGGTTCGGGCGCCGACGACGCTGGCAACGGTGCACCGCTTCGTTCGTTGGATCCGCCGGTCGGGGGCAGTGCTGCCGACACCGCTCCGGCCGCCCGACCGCGCCACCGCGCGGCAGCGCTACCGGCTCGAGCGGATGCTGCACGACGGCGCGGTCGCCGAAATCTCCGCGCTCGCACTGGAACTCGGAATGATCTACGACACAGCGCGCGACGAAGCGGTGGCCGCGCAGGTCGCGACGGCGCAGCGCCGGGTCAACGGGATCCTCGACGATCTGCGCAGCGTCGAGTCGTGGATCTACCCACCGGTGCTGGCCAGCGCAGGCCTCGGCCCCGGGCTGCGTGCGGTCGCCGAGCGTTGCGAACTGCGACTTTCCCTCGATTTGCCGCAGGCCGAACTCGGTTCCCAGACCCGGGCGCGCGTCGGGCTGCTCATCGCCGACCACTTCCACAACTTGCCGCCCGGTAGCGTGGTGCGAGTGCGTGTGAAGGGACGTCGGGTCATCCGGGTAAGCATCACCGATCAGCAACCAGGCGGCGAGGCCCGCCGCGCCCACCGGGCGGTGCTGCGGTGCGCGTAGCGATCGCCGAGGACGGCGCCCTGTTCCGGGAAGGCCTGGTGCTGCTGCTGGAAGCCGCCGGGCATGAGGTCGCGGGCTGCTTCAGCGACGGCGAGCAGCTGATCGCCGCGGTGGCCACCGATCCGGTCGACGTCGCGATCCTGGACATCCGGATGCCGCCGGGCCCCAACGGCGGGCTCGTCGCGGCCGAACGCGTGCGCGCGCTGCACCCGGACATCGGGCTGCTGCTGTTGTCGCACTACGCGGAGACGCACTACCTGATGCGGGTGCTGGAGATCGGCGCGGAGCGGATCGGCTACCGGCTCAAGGAACGCGTCGCCGGCGTGCAGGTCCTCGGCGACACGCTGGACCGGATCGCCGCAGGTGAGATCGTCATCGAACCGGCGCTCGCCCGGCGGCTGGTGCAGGGCGGCGCAGGTCAGGACGACGGCGCGATCGGCAAGCTCACCGAGCGGGAGACCGACGTGCTGCGGCTGATGGCCGAGGGCCGCGCCAACAACGCGGTCGCGCAGGAGCTGTTCATCTCGGCCAAGGCCGTGGAGAAGAACATCGCCTCGATCTTCACCAAGCTCGGCCTGCCCGGCGACGCGACCGTGCACCACCGCCGGGTGCTCGCCGTGCTGGCCTACTTGCAGGCGCAGCGGATCGACGGGTCGATGAGTTGAGCGGTGGGCGGGTTCGGCGCTGGCTGTCCTCCGCCGGACGCCCGCCGCACGAGGTCGCCGTCGCCGAACCACCGGAACGACTGGCCGCGGCACTCGTCCGCAATCTGGCGGAAAGCGCTGGTGGGAAGGCCGTTTACGCGGTCCCGACCGAGCGGAGCCACGTCGTCGTCGAGTCCTGGCCGACTGGGTTGTCCGGTGTCGCCGACGCGGTCGGCGCGGAGCCGGTCGGATCGACGGGCGGTTCGCTTTTCCTCATCGCGCCGAGTAAGTGGGACGACGCGGCGCGCTCGTTGCTTCGCGACACGGCGGCTTGGCTCGGGGTGGCCGTCCAGCTGTCCCGGCTGCACGTCGACCATTCAGCAGCGGACCTGCGGGCACAACGCCTCGGCACGGAGTTGAGCATTGCCCGCGCACGGCTCGAACAGGTCCGTGACCTGGAACGACACCGGTTGGTCCGGGCGATCACCGCGACGACCCTGCGCGACCTCGACGAAGTCCGCACGTCGCTGCGGGCCGTCAATGAAGGCGCGGGGTTCACCGAGGCCGAGAACGCGCTGGAGGAGTTGATCGACGACTTCCGGTCGGTGGTGCGCGGGGTGTTCCCGGCGATGCTGCCCGACCGCGGTCCGCGCGCGGCGCTGGAGGAGCTGGCCGCGACCCTGCCGCGCCCGGTGACGTTCGCGGGCGACCTCGGTCGCCGAGCCGACTGGCAGCTGGAATCCGGCTTCTACCACGCGGTTTCGGCAGTGCTGAACCTCTTGGCGGACCATCCGGTGACGGTCACCTTCAGCCGGGACGACGCGCTGCAGGCCAGGATCCAAGCGCCCGCCGAGGTGGACCTGCGGCTCAGCCAGGACGTGGAACGGCTCGCGGTGTTCGGCGGCGAGATGGATTGCGCGGTCGTCGAAGGCACGACTGTCGTCACCGTGCGACTCCCGGAGAGAGTCGAGCCGGTTCCGCCCACGGTCGACCCCGCTGAGCTGGAACGCAGCGCCATCTACCGGAAGGTGCGCGACCTGGTGCGCCGAGGCCAGGACGGGTCGCCGGAGTGGGACGCGGTCGCGGAGCAGCTGACCATGCCACCGCTCGCCGCGAACGCCCCGGTGATCGCCGCGCGCCGGGCGATGGTGGCGATGCGCGACCTCGTCGGCAGGCTGCCCGCCGACCACCAGCTGCGCTGGGCCGTGGAACAGGTGGCCGCCGACGCGCACGAGTTCGCTGAACTGGATCTGCTCGACGAGCTCGAGAGCGGCCGCGTGTTGCGCGGCGTGAGCACTGCCGCAGCCCGTCTGCTCGGTGCCGACGGCATCGACCCGCGCAGCCGCCTAGGCCTGCCCGCCGACGCACCCGACGAGGACGTGCTGGTCGCGGCCAGGGCTGCGGTGTCCGGCTGGCGCGCGCACGCCGAACACCCGGTGGCCGGGAGACGCGATCGCGCCGCTTGTGAAGTGCTCGTCCGCACTGCGGAAGGCCTGCTCGCGCCGCCCTGAATGGTCAGAACGGGACGACGCCGCTGATGGTGGTGCCCGCGCCGGGCGCGGAACGGACCTCCACGACACCGCCGACAGACTCGGCCCGCGCGGTGAGGTTCGGCAGGCCCAGTGACGCGTCGAAGCCCGGCCCGTCGTCGGCGACGGAGAACATCAGGCCCTCGTAGCTGTCCCACGCGGTGACGGTGACGCGCGCGCCTGTCGCGTGCTTGCGCGCGTTGTTCACGGCTTCGAGAAGGATGTAGTAGACGGCGGATTCGACCGGTGTCGGATAGCGGCGCTGCAGTCCTGAGAGGTCGAGTGCGACGGTGTCGTGCCGGTTCAGCTCGGTGCGCAGCGCCGCTGCGAGACCTTCGGAGGCGAGGACGTCGGGCAGGATCCCGGCGGCGGTCTCGACCAGCACCCGCTCGGCGTCGTCCAACTGCGCCATCAGCTTCGCGACGTGCTCGCTGCCGGCGCCCGCGTGCTCGGCGAGCGCCAACGACATGCGCAGCGCGACCAGCTGGTGCTGCGCGCCGTCGTGCAGATCGCGCTCCAGCCCGCGGCGCTCGGCCTCCATCTCGGCAGCCGCCCGCCACCGGTCATCGACCAGCGCATGAGCGGCCCGGTCGCCAACGCGACGCAGGCGATCGGTCTCCCGAGCGAGCCCGATCATCGCGACCGGTGCGCTGAGCACGGCTGCTAACCCGGGCAGTGATCCGACTGACTTCGGCGCGAGGGCGAGAACTCCGCACACCGAGCCGCCATGCTCGATGTCCTGCTCCGCCCAAGACTCACCGTCTCCCCACTGGAACCGCTGCTCCCCGATGACGAGTGCGCAGCCGGTAGCGCCCACAGCGCCACCCACGACCTCGGCGAGCGCACGCGGGTCCGGAGGTCCGTCCTCAGCCAGGTAAGCGGTGATCGCCTCGGCTGCCCGCCGCTCACGGATTCGCACCCGACGAACGTTACCCAAGCATCACGTCTGGTTGGCATCCGTCGGTCGTGATCAGCAAGACCGCCCGCCGCGCCGGTCTCGTCGCCGGGATCGCGCTGCTCCCGCCGTGGCCTTCGGTTCTGCCGTCAACGCCGCGACGACCGACGCCCCGCAGCAGCCTGACGCCCAGCAGCAGGCCCAGCACCCGCACCAGGGACACCACCGGCACAAGGGCTCGCCCATCGATCGACGGCTGAGCACCGACCGTGCGCGGGCGGCCGGACCTCGAACGGCTACCCGCGCACGACTTCAGGCGATGATGTCGTGGCTACGCGCGCTCCACGATTTGGTCGGCGCGTCGGCCGTAGGCCATGACGACCTGCCCGTTGGGCTGTTGCGACTGCCCCGTGATCCGGTGCGTCGGGGCGGGCAGCAGGTCGAGGGGATCCTTGCGAACTCGGTAGGCCTGGTAGGCGATCAACGCGCCGAGCACCACGAGCAGCGCCACCGTGCCCCACCGGGTGCCGAGCCCGAGCCCTCCGTCGTCGGCGGGCTTGGTGAGCGAGTCACCGGCGGCGGCGCTCAGCGGTCGGGTCAGGATGAACGCGAACCAGAACAGCACTTCGCCGTTGATGCTGGTCAGGTAGTGCGCGGCGAGGAGCACGAGCATGACGCCGGCGATGATCAAGAACGTGTTGCGGAACCCGAGGCCGACGTCGTCGGACAGCCAGTCGCCGCTGGCGGTGTCGAGGGTGTTGGACACCAAGATCGCGACCCAGTACAGCGCTTCGCCCTTGCGGGTGGCGATCTTCTCCACGTCGAAGGTCTGCCCGGTGCGCCACCAGGCCAGGAACACGATCGCCAGGATTGCGGTGAGGATGATCGCGCCGGCTCCGTAGCCGATGCCGTTGCTGGTGTCGCCGGAATGGCCGAAGCCGCGGTCCATGAGGTCCGAGGTCGCGGTGCCGACGATGCTGGTGGCCAGGACGACCGTCCAGAAGATGCCGGGGTGGAACCGCTTGGCGCGAAGCTGGAGGCCCACGGCGATCAGGAAGAACACGAAGAAGGCCACCGCACACCCGAGGTAGCCAAGCTGCAGCTCGATCGCGAACAGGTCGCTGCCGGTTTCCCCGATGGTCACCGCGACGATCTTCAGCAACCAGAACAACGCGGTCACGTGCGGGAGCTTCCGCATGATGTACTCGGCTGGGCCATTCTCGGTGTCCGCCCTGGACTGGGCTCCGGGCGCTGGAGTGGTCATCGATCCCTGCTCCGTTTCTCATGGGGAGTTCGTGATCTGCAGCCACATCGAGGCACACGCGGTTACCCGGAAGCGGCCGAAAGTCCTTTAAGGGTCTTTTTGGGAAGACGGTCAGAAACCGGTCAATTGAGATCCGCGAGCAGTGTCGTCAGTGCGGACTTCTCGGTGTCGGGATTGGGATGCGTGGCGCGCAGTTCCCGCAGCACGGTGTCGATTTTGTCGTCGATGTCGGTCCAGGCCGCCTTGTTGCGAGGCTTCAGGCGGGCTTCGTCGTTGTCCCACGATGATTCGAGGTCGTCCACGCGGGCGGTCGCGCCGGACTGGTTGCCGGAATTGAGCAGGTTGAGCGTGTCCTGGGTGATCGTGCGGAAGGACGAGAGGTCCCCCAGCGCAGATTGGGGGCCCGAGCCCGTCTGCGCGGCGGGGGCCTCAGTTGCCGGGTCGGCTTCGAGCGAGGACGTGCGCACGAAGTAGCCGATTCCACCGATGACGACGATGAGGCCGACGACGACCACCGTTTACGCCCCCAGTGGGACCCGGCTGTCGGGCACCAGGCCCGAACACTCCGACGCAGTGGTGTCCGGCCGCACTGCGGGACAAGGACGCGAGTCAGGCCAACGACGGTCCTGACTTCGCCGTGGCCGTGCCAGTGATCGATGGCAACCAGGTGATGTCCGTTGTGCGTGCGACGACGGCGCGTTCGGAGGTCTACCCGGGGATCGCGCTGGCCTGGTTGGTGATGGCGGCCCTCGCCGGGCTGGCGGTCCTCCCACCGAGATGTCGCTTCAGAACACGAACACCTTCACGGCGGAAGGTCTTGAAACGGCCCTGTCCGCCGACAGGTGGCATGGCCACCGTGCGAGCGCGTCGAGCTCCTACTGGCTCGTTCGGGTGGAGGGGCGGAAGGTTGTGCGGTACGCGCCCGGGTTGACGCCGACCGTCTGCGTGAATTGAGCGCGGAAATTGCTCGGCGAGGGGAAACCGGCCTGCGCGGCGATGCGGTCGATCGTGTAGTCGGTGATTTCGAGCAGTTCCTGGGCGTGCCGGATACGGACGCCCGCCAGCCACTGGATCGGACTCTGCCCGGTTTCCGCCTGGAAATGACGGCTGAGCGTGCGACTGCTCATGCCCGCTGCTGCCGCGATGTCCGCCAGCGTCAGGGGCCGGTGGGCGTTCTCCTCGATCCAGGCCAGCGCTTTCTCCAGGGTCGCGGTCTGGTAGATGGGGCGGTTGCGCAAGATGTACTGGGCTTGACCGCCGGTGCGCTGGAGGGGCGTGACGGCAAGACGGGCCGCGTCGGCGGCGACCGCGACACCGTAGTCCCGCTCGACGATGTGCAGGCACAGGTCCAAACCCGCGGAAGCGCCTGCCGAGGTGAGGATCTGCCCGTTATCGGTGTAGAGGACGTCCGGATCGACCCGGACGGCCGGGTACTGGCGGGCCAACAAGTCGGTGGCGAGCCAGTGCGTGGTTGCCTGCTTCCCGTCGAGCAACCCCGCCTCGGCGAGGGTGAACGCGCCGACGCAGATCGACGCCACTCGTGATCCTCGGTCCACGGCCGCGTGCAGGACATCGCACACCGCAGCAGAGGTCGGGACGGTGGGGTCGTTGCGGCCGGGAACGACGATCAGGTCGGCCCGCTGCGCCTCTTCCAGTCCGGCCCCCACGCCCAGCCGCACTGGTCCGGCATCGACCAACGGTTCCGAGCCGGTGACGACGACCCGGTAACCCGGGCGCCCGTCCGGTAGCCGGACCCGCCCGAACGTCTCGATCGGAGTGGCCAGATCGAAGGCGATCACATCGTCGAGCGCGAGCACCGCAACCGTGTACATACCGCCACGCTATCCCGTGCTCACGCTACTCCGGAACATCTCTCGCTCGGCGGGCACCGGTGGCCAGATTCAGGCGACCTCTGTCTTGTCCGCCAGTGGTCGAGAGCGTGGAGACGACCAAAAATGGAGTCGAACGGCTCAGCCAGAAAGGAACGCCTCATGCCCAACCCGCACGTTCAGTTCGTCCTGTTCGATGGCTTCGATCCACTGGATGCCGTCGCGCCCTACGAGATCATGATGGCCGGACGTGAATTCCTGGACGGCGCCATGGACGTCGAGTTCGTCAGTGCCGAAGGAGCCAGGGAAGTGGTCTCCGGCACGGTCGGCATCACCCTCACCGCGACTAGCGCCCTGGACCCGACCACACCGGGGTACATCGTGGTGCCCGGCGCGTCCGGCCCGGTCGACGGAGCCCCGGACGAGATCGACACCATCCCGGTGCTGCTGTCCCGCTTCGCCGCGAGCGCGGCGGGCCCGCTGATCCGCCGGTGCTTCGACAACCCGGACATCACGGTCGCGACGGTGTGCGGCGGATCGCTCGCGCTGGCCATGGCCGGGCTGCTGGAGGGACGCACGGCGACCACGCACGTCCTCGGTGTCGAGATGCTCGACGCCAGTGGCGTGCACGCGGTACGCGCCCGCGTCGTCGACGACGGCGACCTCATCACGGCCGGTGGCGTCACCTCCGGGCTCGACCTCGGGCTCTACCTCCTCGAACGCGACTTCGGACCGAGGATCGCCCGCGCGGTCGAGGAACTGTTCGAGTACGAACGCCGAGGCACCACCTGGAAGAACAGCGGCCACGCCCCCGCCGCCGCCTGACCGTCCATCCCCGACGAACGAAAGCAGCCTGATGAGCACCATCACTGGAACCTGGCACGTGCGCATGAAGACCCCGATCGGCACCATCGACGCCGACTACCGCTTTGCCGAGACCCCCGACGGGATTACCGGTACCGCGACCGGGACAGGCGAGGAGACCGCGCTCGACGACATCGTGTGTGAGGCGACGGCCGAAGGTGAGCGCGTCATGTGGCGGCAGGAGATCAACAAGCCGATGCGGCTGAACCTGGAGTACGACGTCACCGTCACCGGCGACACCTTCGCCGGCTACTCCCGCGCGGGACGGCTCCCCCGCAGCCGGGTCACGGGCGAACGGGCCGACGCGTGACCGGGTTCCTGCTGGCCGGCCACGTCCTTGCCGCGATACTCGCCATCGGTCCCATCGCGATTGCGGCGAGCATGTTCGCGCCCGCGGTGCGCGCTGCCCACCGCGACCCTGAAGACCCGCGTAAAGCGGCGGTCCTGGCTGTGCTGCACCGCATCACCCGCGTCTACGCCGTCATCGGGATCTTCGTGCCCGTCTTCGGCCTCGCCACCGGCGCCCGGCTCGGAGTCCTGGCGGACACGTGGCTGATCGTGTCGATGATCCTCACCGCGATCGCGGCCGTTGTGCTCATCCTCGCGATTCTGCCCGCCCAGCAACGCGCGCTCGTCACCACGAGCAAGGGCGCGGACGGGGAGTCGGCGCCCCAGCCCGATCGGCTTGGCCGCCAGTTGGCGATGTCGACTGGCATGTTCAACCTGCTGTGGGTGGCCGTGGTCGTGCTCATGATCTACCGTCCCGGATCGACCACCGGAGCCGGGCTGTGACCCCCCGCCGGATCATGCACATCATCGGTTCTGTCGAGCTGACCACCCTGGTCCTGATGCTGCTGAACCTGTTCACCGTCCACCGCCCGGCCTTCACCCAAGTCCTGGGCCCGGCCCACGGCCTCGCCTACACCGCAACGGTCATCGCCGCAGTGCTGCTGATGAACGGCCGCCACCGCGTCTGGTTGCGAGCGCTCGTCCCCGGCATCGGCGGCCTGCTGGCAGCCCGAGCGATTCTCTCGGCGCACGGCTTCCGACGTGAGGGCATGAGCGGTGAGGTCGGGTGAACGATGTCCGGCCATCTCGGCTGGCGCCACCATCTCGGTCGTTGGAGCCGAAGCCCCAGATGCACACCACGAGCTTGCCGTTCTGGCGCGCGTAGGCGGCCGACACCGTGTGTGCGGACATCTTCGCCGTCCAGTCGGACTTGATCTCCGAAAGTTCGGGTTGTGAAACGTGGTGGGGCCGGAGGGACTCGAACCCTCACTGGCTAGGACCTAAACCTAGTGCCTCTGCCAATTGGGCTACGGCCCCTGGTGTGGTCCCAGCCTAACGGGTGGTGCGATCTTGGTCGGCAGGGCGTGTCCGATCCAGCACCGCGCGCGACACGCCAACCGCTGGTGCGTTGCCGGTTCGCCGGTGCTCTACGGTGGTCAGCAGCCAGGTGAAGGGTGAGGAGGACACGTGGCTCGTGATCCGGACGCCATCGAGCGCGACATCGAGCAGGCGCGTGAAGCGCTGGCTGACACTTTGGACCAGCTGAGCGTCAAGGCGAACCCGCAGCGGTTCGTCGAGGCCGGCAAGGCCAGCGTGCAGGAGAAGCTCAATGATCCGCGAGTGCGCTACGCGCTGATCGGGGTTGGCGCCCTGGTCGCCGTTGTGGTGGTGCGCAAGCTGTTCCGGTGAAACCCGTGGGTCTTCTTCGCTGAGGGCCCGCGGGTTCCCACCGCACACCTCCAGCGCGGTCACTTCGTCGTCACGGGATCGCCCAGGCGGATCTCGCCGGGCTTGGTGACGCGCATGATGACGCCGAACTTGTTGTCGTGGCGGCCGATCAGGTGGGTCTGCAGATCCCGCCAGCGCTCCCGGCCCTCGGCGTCCCAGCTCGGCACCGCGCAGCGGATGCACGGCCCGGCGTTGTCCCCGGTGACCTCCAGCTCCACCTCGCCAGCGGTGATCGTCGCACCGGCTTCCCACTGCTCTTCGGTGAAGGCGGGCAGGTCTGCGTCGATGTGCAGGTTCGTGCGGAACCGGCGCAGGTCGACCTCGGTGCCCAGTTCCTCGCCCAGCTCGGTGCGCGACGCCTCGAAGGTGACTAGCACGGTCGGGCCGCGATCCTGCTGGCCGTCGGCCGCCCGCAAGCTCAGCGGAATGCCCAAGGAGTCGGCGAGCGCGTCGCTGAGCTTCGGATCCTGCCAGGTCCAGGTCGCGCCGTCCGGGGCGCGCAACTGCGGTGGTTCCGTCGGGTCGGTGGCGTCGCCGTAGGTGGCGCCCCAGCCGAGCATGCCCGGGTTCTGCCGGACGGTCAGCACGTTGCCCGCGCGGGTCGGGCGCTCGTCGCGCAGTGCGTAAGCGCGGTCGCCCACCATGCCGCGGTCGTCGAACCTGGCTGCCTGGACCGGTTCGCCGCGCAAGGACTTCACCGGCCACCGAGTGAGCTCTGAAACCGTTCCCCGCGCCACGCGATCCTCCGTCCCCGAGTCCGGACTTCACCCTAACTCGGGGCGGTGAGTGGATCAGCCGTGCAGGAGCGGCATCAGGGCTTCGGTGACCAGGCGGTCCACGAAACCGGTGTCGAGCGGCTCGTCGGTGAGCATCAGCCGATATATCAGGCAGGCCCCGGTGATCTCGACGACCGTGTCGATGGGGGCGTCCGGGCGGATCTCGCCGCGCTGCACACCGCGCTCGATGAGCCGGTGCAGGACGTCGCGCTGCGGTAGCAGGAAGGACTCGCGGAACGCGGCGGCCAGCTCCGGCTCGTGCGGCAGCTCGCCGACCAGAGCCTGGGCGGCTTTGCCGACCGGACCGGTGAGGAATGAGGCGAAGCTGCGCAGGAAGTCGCCGAGATCGTCCTTGATGGAGCCCCGGTCCGGTTCCGGGATGTTGCGCTGGACCAGCTGGGTGCAGGTGTCGATGACCAGGTCCAGCTTGGAGTCCCAGCGCCGGTAGATGGTGGCCTTGCCGGCCCGCGCGTGCGCGGCGACCGCGTCCATGGTCAGCGCCCGGTAGCCGACCTGGGAGAGGACCTCCATCGCGGCCTTGCGCAGCGCGGCATCGCGGGAGGCGTCCCGCGGCCGTCCCCGACCGCTGGCCGGCTGGGTCTGCTCAGCGCTGGACAACTGCTCCTCCTCGCGGGCACTGCTCGTCGGCGCGTTCACGACCGCCATCCTAAGCTCCGGGCCGGGTTGGGGTTCGGTTCATCAGCGGCGCGTGCCCTGGTGAACGGGCCGCGCTCGTGGGTCCACTGTGCACGGGTTCGGACCGTTCTGTGCGCCTCCTCCGCTCTACTTCGCCGTTCCGGCGGACACCCCGTGCCGGGCCTGCAGGTATGCGGTGGTGAAGGCGACCAGTCAGTCGTCACCTTCGGGCACGTAGTTGGCGGTGATGTGTCCGTTTGCCATGGACGCCTCCGGCTCTGGCTTTCGTGGGCGCTGGTGTGACGTCGAGGTCCAGGAGCGATGACGGAGGTTTCCGGACCGGTCACGCGTGGCCGTCGACTCTACGTGCCGTCCGCGGGCAGGTCCCCGGGACGGTCCACGTCGAACCCGGCGGACACGTCATCGCACGGAACCAGCTCCACATCCCGGTCCCGGAGGTACCCGCGAGCCCCGGCGTCCCCGGTCGCGGAGGCCCGAGCCCCGGCCCAGTGCTCCCGCCCGAGCAACACCGGATGACTCCGCCTCCCACCGTGAGCAGCAGCGGCGAGAACGGACGGTCCAGCCAGCTCAACGACCCGCCGCACGGCCTCGGCCCCAATCCCAGGCATGTCGACCGGAATCACCACGGCAGCATCAGCATCAGTGCTGGTCAACGCATCAATGCCGACCCTCAGCGAAGACCCCATCCCGCTGTCCCAATCGGGATTCACCACCACTGAAACCCCAGACAGCTCAGCCCGCTCACGCACCTCATCCGCAGCAGCACCAAGCACCACAACGACCGGCGAACACCCACCCTCGGCAAGCACCCGAGCAGCCCGATCCACGAGCAGTGCCCCCTGATGCTCGACCAACGCCTTGGGCATCCCGAACCGCCGCCCGGCCCCAGCGGCCAAAACCACGCCCGCAACCCTCATCGCACCCACGCTACCCACCCCACCCGATCGCACAGTTCCACCCGATCTAGTGAACGGTGAAGGGCACCTCTATTGGTCGGGCGACGGGTGGGCATGCCCTTCACCGGGGAAGGGAACTCACCGGACGAGGGATTCGATGGCTTCGATGCCGAAGTAGGCCGTGAAGACCAGGGCCAGGCCTCCGACCAGCCAGCCGATCTCGCGGGCCTTGCCCCGGGCGACCTTGATGACGGCGTAGGCGATGAGGCTGGCGCCGATGCCGTTGGTGATCATGTAGGTGAACGGGATGACCGCGATGGTCAGGAACGCCGGGATGACGTATTCCGGGTCGTCCCAGGGGATGTGGCGGACCTGGGCCATCATCAGCGCGCCGACGATCACCAGTGCGGGTGCGGCGGCTTGGGCGGGCACCACCGCGGCGAGGGGGGTGAACAGCAGCGTTGCGCAGAACAGGAGTCCGGTGACCACGCTCGCCAGTCCGGTGCGCGCGCCTTCGGCGACACCGGTGGCCGACTCCAGGAACACGGTGTTCGGCGATGCCCCGGTCAGACCACCGGCTGCGGCGGCGACGCCGTCGACGGCCAGGATCCGGCCCATGCCCTCGACCTTGCCGTCCTTCACCAGCCCGGCTTCCGAGGAGACGCTGGTGATGGTGCCCATCGCGTCGAAGAATCCGGACAGCACCAGGGTGAACAGGAAGACGGTGGCCGCGATGCCGCCGGCCGCGGCGAACCCGCCGAACAGGTCCACCTGGCCGAACATGCTGAAGTCCGGACTGCCGATCACGTGGTCGGGCAGCTCCGGCACGATCGTGCCCCACTGCTTGGGAGTGATGCCGAAAGCGGAGTTGGCCACGATCGCGACGACGGTGCTGACCGCTATGCCGATCAGGATCGCGCCGGGAACCTTGCGCGCCAGCAGCACCAGCATCAGCAGCAGGCTCAGGCAGAAGATCGCGATCGGCACGCCGACCAGGTGCCCCTCGGTGCCCTGGCCCATCTGGACCGGCACGGTGGTGTCGGCCGAGTCCGGCTTGCGGGTCACGAACCCGGCACTGACCAGGCCGATCAGCGCGATGTAGAGGCCGATGCCGACGGTCAGCGCGGTCTTGAGCGGGGCCGGGATGGCGTTGATGATCTTCTCCCGCGCACCGCTGACGGCCAGGATGATGATGACGATGCCCTCGAGCACCACCAGCCCGAACGCTTGAGCCCAGGTCATCGCCGGGGCGATGGTGAAGGCGACCACCGCGTTGACGCCGAGTCCGGAGGCCAGGGCCAGCGGCGCGTTGCCGACCAGGCCCATCACGACGGTCATCACGCCAGCGGTCGCCGCCGTGGCGGTGGTCAGCTGCTCGGAGGTGAGTTGTGCTCCGGTGGCGTCGGCGGACGAGCCGAGGATGAGCGGGTTGAGCATCACGATGTAGGCCATCGCGACGAACGTGGTGAGACCGCCGCGCAGTTCGCGGGAGATCGTGGAGCCCCGGATGCTGATTCGGAAAAATCTGTCCATTATGGACGGTTCCGCGTCGGTTCTGTCCGGTTGCAGCCGCTGGGTCATATGAGTCCTCCCATGCCGGTGGGCGCCCCCGTGCGCCACGTTGTGCGCCGCGCGGACTGTTTCCTTCGGCGGGGTTTTCCGGGCAGGGCAGAGCCCGGCGGGAATGTCGCCGAATTCGCTGTGGGGCGTTTGTCGAATGGTTTCCGCTGTCGCGGTGGTGTTTTCAACGGCGGGTGGACCAGACTGCCCACCCGCGGGGGCTCCGAAGCGACCCGGTCGTCGCGATCGGAACCGCAGGGCTGGTGGTGCGGAGATCTCCCGAATTTCCCTAAACTTGGGAAAATCCTTTGACGGGCCGAACTCCGGGAAGCCGCAGTGGGATTCCGAATTTCCCTAAAGTTGGGACACCACCGCGGCGGGAACGGTCAGTAGTCGATGCGGTCGGTCTTGCCGCGCCAGGCGTCGAAGGCCGCGTTGCGGTTGGGCATCACCACCCGGTTCACCGGCGCCGGCGATTCGGTGCGCGGGTCTTCGAACACGTCGTAGAAGGCCCGGTCGTCGAATCCCGCGGCGGCGGCGTCGTTGCGGTCGGCGGCGAACAGCACCCGGTCCACCCGCGCCCACAGCGCGGAGGCCAAGCACATCGGGCACGGTTCGCACGAGGTCACCAGCACGCAACCGTCCAGCTTGAAGGTGCCCAGCGCCCGGCAGGCGTTGCGGATCGCGGTGACCTCGGCGTGCGCGGTCGGGTCGAGGTCGATGGTCACCTTGTTGGTCCCGGTGGCGACGACCTCGCCGTCCCGGACGACCAGCGCACCGAACGGCCCGCCACCAGCGGCCACGTTGGCGGTGGCCAGATCGATGGCCTGCGTCATCCAGTTCTGCTCGGCGCTCGTCGCGACGTCCACGGACATTGTCGTACTCCTTCGTCATCTTCGGTCTTCGTCTCTGAAACGCCGGAGGCGTTTAGCCCACCCTCGGCGCTGGCACCGCCGCGGGTTCTCAGCGTTCGCCTGACGAGGACAGCCCGCACGCCGTGTATTGGCATACATAAGTCCGGGATCCCGGAGATCAGGCGGGCGCTGAGGTTCCGCTACCGGCACCGCCACGCAAAGCGAGTCCGGATCCTTGTTCCTCCCCCTGGAAAGGGGTGCTGCGGCGGCGGGCCCGGCCCCGCCGCCGCGGGTCTCACACGATGTGTTCTGGTGCCACCGGTGTGTGCGGCAGTTCCTTGCCGGTGGCCGCTCGGATCGCGGCGACCACCGCCGGGGTGGTGGAGATCGTCGGCGGCTCGCCGACACCGCGGACCCCGTAGGCCGCGTTCGGGTCGCCGCGCTCGACTACGTCGATCTCCATCGGCGGGGTGTCGAGGATCGTCGGGATCAGGTAGTCGGTGAAGGACGGGTTGCGGATCTGGCCGTCGACGACCTTGATCTCCTCCATCACCGCCAGCCCCATGCCCTGCGCGGAGCCGCCCTGGATCTGGCCGATCACCGCGTCCGGGTTGATCGCCTTGCCGACGTCCTGGGAGCAGGCCAGCTGCACCACCTTGACCAGACCGAGGTCCAGGTCGACGTCGACCACCGCGCGGTGCGCGGAGAACGCGTGCTGGACGTGCACCCGGTCGCTCTGGCCCTGCTCGTCCAGCGGGAACGTCTCGCGGTGGTGGTACTCGCGGGTCTGCTCGATGACGTCGTCGCCGAGCACCTCCACGAGATCGGCCAGCACCCCGCGGGGCTCCGACGTGATCTTCCCGCCGTGCAAGGACAGCTGTGCCGGATCCACGTCGTAGCGCTGCGCGACCAGCGCGTACAGCTCGTCGCGCACCGCCTCGCAGGCGGCCTTGACGGCGCTGCCGGTCACCAGCGTCTGCCGCGAGGCGGAGCTGGAGCCGGCCGGTCCGACGCTGGTGTCGAACGGGTGGATGGTGACCCGCTCGACACCGAGCTCGGTCCGCGCGATCTGCTGCTGCACGGTCACCAGGCCCTGGCCGACCTCGGCCGCCGCGGTGTGCACCATCGCGGCCGGTTCACCGCCGATGACCTGCAGCCGGACCCGCGCGGTGGAGAAGTCGTCGGCGCCTTCGGCGTAGCAGATGTTCTTGATCGTCACGCCGTAGCCGACACCGCGCACCACACCTTCGCCGTGCGTCGTGTTCGACGCGCCGCCGGGCAGGTTCCGGATGTCCACCGGCCCGGTGTGCTCCTCGGGCATCGGCAGCGCCCGCACCCGTTCGAGGAGTTCGGCGACCGGTGCCGGGTAGTCCAGCACCTGCCCGGTCGGGATCGAGTCGCCCTGCGCGATGGCGTTGCGGATGCGCAGGTCGACGGGGTCCACGCCGAGAGCCTCGGCGAGTTTGTCCATTTGGGACTCATAGGCGAAAGTCGGCTGCACCGCGCCCAATCCGCGCATCGCGCCGCACGGCGGGTTGTTGGTGTAGACGCCCCAGCTCTCGATGTCGACGTTGGGCACCTTGTAGGGCCCGGCGCCCAGCGTGGTGCCGTTGCCGACCACGACCGGCGTCTTCGAGGCGTACGCGCCGCCGTCGAAGTACTGCCGCGCCTTGATGTAGACGAGTTCGCCGTCGCTGGTCGCGCCGTGCTCGTAGTACATCTTGGCCGGGTGCCGGTGCACGTGGCCGTAGAACGACTCCTCGCGGTTGTAGACCATCTTCACCGGTTTGCCCAGGTGCAGGGCCAGCATGCAGACGTGCACCTGGATGGACAGGTCCTCCCGGCCGCCGAACGCGCCGCCGACGCCGGACATGGTCAGCCGCACCTTGTCCTGCGGCAGCCCGAGCGCCCGCGCGGTCTGCCGCAGGTCGGAGTGCAGGTCCTGGGTGGCCAGGTACAGGTCGACTCCGCCGTCCTCGGCGGGGATGGCCAGCCCGGACTCCGGACCCAGGAACGCCTGGTCCTGCATGCCGACCGTGTAGACGCCGGAGACCACCACGTCGGCCGTGGCGTTGGGATCGCCCTTGACGATCTTCTGGTGCCGCACCACGTTTCCGTCCGGGTGCAGCTTCGGCAGCGTCTCGTCGTGCGCGACCCGCTCGGCGTCGAGCACCGGCTCCAGCACCTCGTACTCGACGACGATCTTCTCCAGCGCCCGCCGCGCGGTCTCCGGGTGATCGGCGGCCACCAGCGCAACGGCTTCGCCGACGTAGCGCACCACGTCGGAGGCCAGCACCGGCTGGTCGGCGTATTTCAGGCCGAAGCAGTTGTCGCCGGGTACGTCCTCAGCGGTGAGCACCGTCTGCACCCCGGCCATGGCCATCGCCGCGCCGAAGTCGATGGATCGGATCCGCGCGTGCGGGTGCGGGCTGCGCAGCGTGGCGCCCCACAGCATGTCGTCGGCCCACAGGTCCGAGGAAAAGGCGAACTCGCCGCGCACCTTGATGGTGCCGTCGGGCCGCAGCGGCGATTCGCCGATGCCCCCGCCGATGGCGTCGTCGAGCTCCTGCGGACTGCGAGCAGGCGAGTGGCTGCTGCTCATGCGGACACCTCCGGTGCTTCTCGGACCCGATCAGTGCTTCGTGCGGAGGGGGACCGCAGTTTCAATTGAAACTCCGGTCCCACGGTGTGTCGGGCGCCCGACACACCGGTGGCTGTGGACAGTCCCGTGGCCCGGTGGACAACTTCCGCAATTCCAATGGAATTTGCGGAACCGGGGACGACAGCCGAGCCCGGGTACCGGTGCGGCCGACGGCCGAGAGCCGCGCTCTGGCTGTTCATGACGCCTCCCGGGTGCGGAGTCGGGTGCTGGCCCGGTCGAGCTCTGCGGTGAGATCGGGGACCGACATCAGCCGGCCGTCGTCGACTACGACAGAGCCGCCGCGCAGCAGCCGTTCCAGCTTCGGCAACTGCCCGAGCACCAGCGCGGCCACCGGATCGGTGATGCCCGCGTGGTCGAGGTCGCGCAGCTGCCAGATCGCGATGTCGGCGAGCTTGCCGGGCTCCAACGAGCCGAGCTCGCCGTCGCGGCCGAGGCAGCGCGCGCCGCCACGGGTGGCCAGCCACAGCGCATCGCGCACCGACAGCGCCTGCGGCCCGTAGCGGGCGCGCGCCGTCAGCAGCGCCTGCCGCATCTCCTCGCCGAGCCCGCCGGCCTCGTTGGACGCGACCCCGTCGACCCCCAGTCCGACGGGGGCACCGGCGTCCAGCAGCGGCCGCACCGGTGCGATCCCGGCGCCGAGCCGACCGTTGGAGCTGGGGCAGTGCGCCGCCCCGGTGCCGGTTTGGCCGAGCCGCGCGATGCCCTTCTCGGACAGGTGGATCGTGTGCGCCAGCCACACGTCCGGGCCGAGCCAGCCCAGGTCGTCGGCGTACTCGACCGGCGTCCGGCCGAACTCGGCCTGGCACTGCTCCTCCTCGTCGAGCGTTTCGGCGAGGTGGGTGTGCAGTCGAACTCCGTTGTGGCGGGCCAATTCCGCGGCCTCGCGCATCAGCTGGGTGCTGACCGAGAACGGTGAGCACGGCCCGACCGCGACCTGCACCCGAGCACCGGGCGACGGGTCGTGGAACCGGTCGATGGCATCCTGCGTACCGGCCAGCGCCTCGTCGAGGGATTCGACCACGGAGTCCGGCGGAAGTCCGCCGTGAGCGCGGCCGCGGTCCATCGATCCGCGCACGGCGTGCAGCCGGACCCCGACCCGCTCCGCGGCGCTGACCACGGCGCCGAACACGTCCCCGCCGTCGCGCGGGAAGACGTAGTGATGGTCGGCCGCGGTGGTGCAGCCGGACAGCGCCATCCGGGCCAGGCCCGCCGACGCCGCGGCGTGGGTGATCTCCTCGTCGATTCCGGCCCACACCGGGTACAGCTCGGTCAGCCAGCCGAACAGCGTCGCGTCGGCCGCGTAACCGCGGGTGGCCCACTGGTAGAGGTGGTGGTGGGTGTTGATCAGTCCGGGCGTGACCAGGCAACCGGACGCGTCGACGCGCCGCACCGCGCCTTCTTGCGGCGGTGCGGAGCCGGGGCCGACCGCGAGGATGCGGTCGCCCTCCACGACGACGTGGCCCTCGATGAACTCGGCGCCCGAGTCGTCCACAGTGGCCACGGCGCCGCCCTCGATGACAGTTCTGCCTCTCCGCGATTCGCAGTGGTGGTTGCGTTCGGGATTGATCTTGCGTTTCGCGGTTTCTTGTGGCTGGTTTGCGTCACGTTCCCCTGAGGTGCGGTTGAGTGGGACTGGGGTGGTCATGCGCGCGCCCTTCGCTGGGCGGCGAGGCGGACCGCGTCCATGATCTTCTCGTAGCCGGTGCAGCGGCACAGGTTCCCGGCCAGCGACTCGCGGATCTCCGCGTCAGAAGGCCTCGGCTTGCGCTCGAGCAGGTCGTGGGTCTGCACCAGCAGGCCCGGCGTGCAGAAGCCGCACTGCACGGCGCCTGCCTCGACGAACGCCTCCTGGACCGGGTCCAGCTTCTCGCCGTCGGCCAAGCCCTCCACGGTCCGCACCTCGCGGCCTTCGGCCTGCCCCGCGGCCACCAGGCACGCGCAGGCCGGCACACCGTCGAGGTAGACCGTGCAGGAACCGCATTCGCCCTGATCGCAGGCGTTCTTCGAACCGGGCAGGCCGAGCCGCTCGCGCAGGACGTACAGCAGGCTCTCGCCCTCCCACACGTCGTCGGCCTCGTGCGGCTGCCCGTTGACGGTGAACTTCAGGCGCATTCCTGCCTCCCGGAACAGTGCTCTTGCCAAACCCAGGACAGGGTTCGACGGGCCATCACGGCCAGCGCGTGGCGGCGGTAGTCGGCGGTCCCGCGCACGTCGTCGATGGGGGAGGAGGCCTGCGCGACCAGCTCGCCGAAGCGGCGGGCCACCGAGTCCTCCAGCGGTCGCCGCCCGGCCCAGTCGAGCTCGGCGGACAGGAACTCCTCGGCGTCGGTTGCCCGCCGCGGCGTCGGGGCGGCCGAGCCGAGCCCGGTGCCGACCCGCTGCTGCTCCGGGTGCAGGGCGATGGCGAACGTGCACACCGCGATGACCATCGCGTTGCGGGTGCCGACCTTGGCGAACTGCTGCGGCCCGGTCGCCGGGGCGATGTGCACCGCGGAGATCAGCTCGTCGGCGGCCAGGGCGTTGCGCTTGACCCCGGTGTAGAACTCCGCGGCCGGGATCAGCCGGGTGCCGCGCACCGACTCGACCTCGATCTGCGCGTCGGAGGCCAGCAGCGGCGGGTGGCCGTCCCCGGCGGGGGAGGCGGAGCCGAGGTTGCCGCCGAGCGTGCCGCGGTTGCGGATCTGCGGCGAGCCGACCGTGCGGCTTGCGATGGCCAGACCTGGCACCCGCTCGCCGAGCTCGTCGATCAGGCGGGTGTAGGGCAGCCCGGCGCCGATGCGCAGCGTGCCGTCGGCTTCCGACCAGGTGGTCAGCTCGGGGATGCCGGTCAGGTCCAGCAGCACGTCCGGACGCCGGTGGTCGAAGTTGATCTCGACCATCACGTCGGTGCCGCCGGCGATGGGTGTGGCGTCGGGATGCGCGGCCTTGGCCTCGAGCGCCTCCCGCCACGTCGCGGGGCGGAGGAAATCCACGGTTAACTCCTAGTCACGGCCGGTGAAAAGGTGTGATTCAGTACACAGTCGGGGGGTGCGCGCTGGCTAGCGGGCGAAACCCCGAAAAAGCCTTCCGGGTGGCGAGCACGAGTTGTATGTTTCTCCAAATACGTGCTGCCGACCGCTGCCGTCGGGGTCAGCGGGGCCGTGTCGCAGGGGTGTGCGGGTGTTGCTGGGCGATCTCCTCTCCGATCCGGAACTCGGTCTGGTGCTGCTGCACGGCGCCGAACAGGTGGACCGGCAGGTTCGCGGCGTCTACACCACTGACCTGCTCGACCCGCGCCGTTACCTCAACGGCGGCGAGCTGGTGCTGAGCGGCCTGATGTGGCACAGCGGGCCAGCCGATTCCGACCGGTTCGTGTCCGCGCTGGTCGACGCCGAGGTGGCCGCGCTGGCCGCCGGGACGGCGCGCCTCGGACATGCCCCGCCGGACTTGGTCGAGGCCTGCAGGTGCCACGACCTGCCGATCTTCGAAGTACCCCTGACGGTCAGCTTCAACACGCTCGCCGACCGCGTCCAACGCCGCGCCGCCCCGCGCCGGGAGCTGGTCGCAGCGGTGGCCGCGGGCGCGGACCTGGACCAGGCGCTGCGGATGGCGGCGGACGAGCTGGGCACGGACTGCTGGGTACTGTCCGCGGCGGGCTGGGTCGTCGGTGGAACCGCGGAGCTGCCCGATGCCGCCCGCTGCGCGGCGCTGCGCGAGTTCGCGGCCGGCCGCCTGCCCAGCACCGCCCGATCCGACGACGACGCGCACGTGCTGTGGCCGGTGGAGTCCGACGCCGAACCACGAGCCGCTCGCTGGTTCGTGCTCGCCAGCGGTGCCTTCGACGACTGGGATGCGGAGCGGGTGGCCATCGCCACCGACCTCGGCACCGTGGTGGCGCTGCTGCGCGCGCGGGTCGATGAGGCCCGGAGCATCGCGGGGCGCTCGGTGGAGGCGACCTTGCGCCGACTGCTCGACGGGACGTCCAGCCCGGAGGAGGTCGCCGCCCGACTGGAGACGGCGGGACTGCCGACGGGAGAGCCGTTGCGAGCGGTCGCGCTCAACATCGGCGACCCGGCGGAATCCACGACGCTGTTGCGCGAGATCGCGGCTGCCACCGGCCTGGCCTCGGTGACCGCGTCGCTGGGCGACAGCGCAACCGCGCTGTTCGTCGGCGACGAAACGCATCTGGCTCAGCTGGACGCTCAGCTCAGCCAGATCGCCGGTGACGTCGAACCGTGTTTGGAAGGGCGGAACCTGGCAGTCGGCGTCAGCGACATCACGCGGGCCACCGCACTGCGCGGCGCCCTGGAGGAGGCCGGCTACGCACTGCGCCTCGCGCAGCGCAGGCGCGGCCGGGCGGAGGTGGTCGCGGCGGCGGAGCTGGCGTCGCACGAGGTGCTCCTCGCCTCAACTCCGGACGAGCTGCGCCGCTCCTACCGCGAACGCCTGCTGGCCGACCTGATCTCCTACGACGAAGCCCACCACTCGGAGCTGGTCCGAACCCTGCGAACGTTCCTGGACTGCTCGGGATCGTGGTCCCGCTGCGCCAAGCAACTCCACGTCCACGTGAACACGCTGCGCTACCGAATCCAGCGCGTGGAGGAGATCACCGGCCGAGACCTCTCGGAGTTCCCGTCCAGAGTGGACTTCTACCTGGCCCTCGAACTCGACCACCCCACCTCGGCCTGACCCCCGGCCTACCGCGCCAGGGACTCCTCGCTCCGTCCGGACCACAGTTTCAATTGAAACTGTAAATCCCACCCACGGCGGATCACAGTTTCAATTGAAACTGTGGTTTCCGGTGCACGGTGACTGCCGCCACGGGAATTCCTCGCGAACGCGACGTGTCCGTCGGGGGGCGCGTTGATTTCGCGGGTGACCGCGTTGGGAATGGATCACGTGACGTCGGTGTTCGGACACGGAACGCAACGTCGAAACCAGCAATTCGTGGGTGTGCTCACACCACGTTCGGCTTTCCGGGGTAACGGGTGGGCGTGGTTCGAGATCTCTCCGTGAGCGCGGTACCGTGCTTGGTCGCAGTTGAGCTCCACGGGCGCCCGTCCTCGGCGGGATTCAGCTCGGCGAAAACCCCAACCCCAGCATTCCGAGACGGAGGTACCGGGATTGACCGATCTGTCCGCCACCACCGGTGTGACGGACCGCCCCAGCGGCACCGCGCAGCAGACCGGCGCAACTCAGGACGCGATCCAGCAGTTCCTGGACCAGCAGAGACCTGAAACCCCTTGCCTGGTCGTGGATCTGACGCAGGTGCGCAACCGCTACCAGCAGTTGCGGGCCACCCTGCCCGACGCTCGCATCTGCTACGCGGTCAAGGCCAATCCCACTCCTGAAGTGGTCGGCGCGCTCGTCGGCCTCGGTTCCTCCTTCGACGTCGCGAGCCCCGGCGAGATCGACCTGTGCCTGGCCAAGGGCGCGGCGCCGGAGTCGATCTCCTACGGCAACACGATCAAGAAGCGTCGCGACATCGCCCGCGCCTACGAGCAGGGCGTCCGCCTGTTCGCCACGGACAGCGCCGCCGACCTGGCCAACATCGCCGAGGTCGCGCCGGGTTCGCGGGTGTTCTGCCGGGTGCTGGTGGACAACACCGGATCCCGGACCCCGTTCGGCCGCAAGTTCGGCTGCCTGACTGAAACGGCCGTGGAACTGCTGACGCGTGCGAGCGAACTCGGTCTGGACGCCTACGGCGTATCGTTCCACATTGGATCGCAGCAGCTCGAGCCCGATGCCTGGGAGCACGGGATCAGCGCAGCCAGCACGGTTTTCGCCGCCTGCGCCGAGCGCGGCGTGCGGCTGCGGATGGTGAACCTCGGTGGCGGACTGCCCGCGGCCTACACCGAGTCCGCGCCGCCGCTGGCCGACTACGTGCGCCGCATCGAGCAGTCGCTGGACCGGCACTTCGGCGCCGAGCGCCCGGAACTGCTCGTCGAACCCGGCCGGTTCATCGCCGCCGACGCGGGCGTGCTGCGCAGCGAGGTGGTGCTGGTCACCGACTCCTGCGACGGCGAATCCCGCTGGGTCTACCTGGACATCGGTCGCTACAACGGGCTGGCCGAGACCGAGGGCGAGGCCATCACCTACCGGCTGCGCACGTCCCGCGACGGCGACGAGGTGGGCCCGGTCGTGCTGGCCGGTCCGACCTGCGACGGCGACGACGTGCTCTACCAGCGGACCCGCTACGAGCTGCCGCGCACGCTGCGCGGCGGCGACTGGGTCGACCTGCTCAGCGCGGGTGCCTACACCGCGAGCTATTCCTCCGTGAGCTTCAACGGGTTCACCCCGCTGCCCACGTATTGCGTCGACGGCGATCAGCAGTCGTGATGCCCCGGCTTCGCCGGCGAGCGAGTCCGGGAAGCCGTGAAACACCAGAAATTCTGCGAAACGATGGGAGGTCGATAGATGTCCGTTGACACCGGGACGCCACCGGTCGGTTTGTTCACCGGCCAGCATGTCCTCGCCGAGCTGGAGGGCGTGGATCCGGAACTGCTGGATGACGAGCAGTTCCTGCGCGAGACCCTGCACAACGCGTTGAGCCAGTCGCACGCCACGGTGTGCCAGATGATCGCCAAGCGGTTCGAGCCGCAGGGCGTCACAGTGCTGGCGCTGCTGTCGGAGTCCCACGCTTCGCTGCACACGTACCCGGAGGACGGTTCGATCTTCATCGACGTCTTCACCTGCGGGCACACCGCGAAGCCGGAGCTGGCGGTGCAGCTGCTGGCCGAGGCGCTGCGACCGCAGGCGCAGAACGTGCAGACCATCCAACGCGGCCACGACTACGAAACCCCGAGCTGAGCCGGTCAGAACCCGCGGATCAGTAGCAAGCACCGCGCGAGAACCAGTCACCATCAGGCAAAACGAGCCTGGAACACCCTTTGAAGGAGGAGCACCGTTGATCGAGCTCGACGGGCACCGGTGGATCAAGGAGCCGATGGGCGCTGGCATGGAGCGCCTGTGGAAGGTCGACGAGGTGCTGTGGGAGGGCGACACCCCCTACCAGCACGTCATGATCGGCCGCACCAGCCAGGGCGTCTCGCTGTTCTGCGACGACGACCGGCAGAGCACCGAGTTCTCCCAGCTGGTCTACCACGAAGCGATGATGGTGCCGGCGTTCCTGCTGGCCGCGCAGGTCGAGCGGGTGCTGATCATCGGCTCCAGCGAGGGCGTGGCCAGCCAGATGGCGGTGGCTGCCGGGGCGACCCGCGTGGACCACGTGGACATCGACGAGCTGTGCGTGCGCAAGTGCGCCGAGCACCTGCCCTATGGCTACACCCCCGAGGACGTGGCCAGCGCCGAACAGGGTGACGGGCCGGTCAAGCTGCACTTCGCCGACGGCTGGGACTTCCTCGACCAGGCGCCGCCGGAGGGCTACGACATCGTGGTCGTCGACCTGCCGGACGAGCGGGCCGACGACGAGGACGGGCAGCACAACCGGCTCTACGGCATGGAGTTCATCCAGCGCTGCCAGTCGGTGCTGTCGGCCGGTGGCGTAGTCGCGTTCCAGGCGGGCTGCCCGACGGTGTGGCGCAACGAGACGCTGATCCGCGCCTACAACAGGTTCAACTCGGCGTTCGAGACCGTGGCCTACTTCGGCTCCGACGAGCACGAGTGGGCGTTCATCTTCGGTCGTGTGGAGCCGATCGACGACCCGACGAACGTGCTGCTCGAGTCGTTCCCGAAGTCGTCGTACCGCCCGCAGACGATCGACGAGGCGACCATCATCGGCGCCACCGTCGCGCCGCACTCGGTCCGCAACCAGGACTGACAACAGCGAAAAGGGCGCCCCGACCGGCGAGTGAACTGCTCCCCGGAAGTTGGACTGAGAAATTCAGCTTCGACTTTCGGGGCCCACTTCAGCGAGTCGGGGTGCCCTTTTCGCGTCTCAGGAATCCTCCGTGGACTTCCCGCTGGTGGAAGTCCGTTCCGTCGCAACGGGTTCTTCGCGCCGGGTGAGCACCAGTGCTTCGTCCTCGGTGATGGCCACGGTGTGCTCGGAGTGGGCCGTACGCGAGCCGTCGGCGGAGCGGATCGTCCAGCCGTCGGGGTCGAAGACGATCTGGTCGGTGGTGCGGGCGAACCACGGTTCGAGCGCGAGCGTCATGCCCGGCCGCAGTTCGAGGCCACGTCCGGGCTTGCCCCGGTTCGCCACGTGCGGGTCCTCGTGCATGGTGCGCCCGATGCCGTGCCCGCCGAACTCGGTGTTGACGGGGTAGCCGTAGCTGCGGGCCACCTCCCAGATGGCCGCCGAGATGTCGCCCAGCTTGTTCCCGGCACGAGCCACCGAGATCGCCGCTTCCAGCGCCTCCTCGGTAGCCCGGATGATCCGCTGGTCCTCATGAGCGGGGGTCCCGACGATGACGGTGCGCGCCGAGTCGGCCACCCAGCCGTCGACGCTGACCGCGATGTCCGCAGTGAGCACGTCGCCGTCCTGCAGCACGTAGTCGTGCGGCAGGCCGTGCAGGACCGCGTCGTTGACCGACAGGCAGATGACGTTGCGGAACGGCCCCTTGCCGAAGGACGGTGAGTAGTCCCAGTAGCAGGACTCGGCGCCGCGCTGCTGGATCATGCCGCGCGCGTGGTGCTCGAGGTCCATCAGGTTGACGCCCACGTCGGCGAGCCGGCCGACCTCGGTGAGCACTTCGGCCACGAAACGGCCGGTGACGTGCATGCGCTGGACCTCGGTGGGTGTCTTCAGCTCGATCACGGATACCTCGCGTGCGATGAGTGCCGGTATAAGAATACCGACACTAGCATCGGGCGGTATAAAAATACCACTCGCTGTCGCGGGGTGTTGCTGACCAGCCAAAACGTGCTTACAGCGAGTCGAGGTAAGGATGCTGGGGCGGGTTCCCGTCGCGCGGCGAGAACCACTGGTCGAACGCCAGCCCGCGGGAGTGCAGCTCCGCTTCCAGCTTCGCGACCTGCGCCGCGGTCTCCGGTTCCACCTCGCCGGCCAGCGGCAGGTCGACCTCGTACAGCTCGTCGTGGTCGAGGCCGCCGAACGCCCGCTCGGTGAACACCGCGAACACCGACTCGCTGTCGTCCCAGGTCATCAGCTCAGCGGCCTCCAGCGCCACCCGAGCCTCGTTGACGAACAACCGCAACGCCAACTCCTCCGCCACCGAGCGCGGCGGCGTCCACGACGTCTCGGTCAGCCGCTCCGCGACCGGGGTCGAGGCCAGCACGAACGCGCGGGCGAAGAACGCGTCGTAGCGGTGGTCGTAGCAGGGCGGCAGCTCCTCCAGGACCAGCAGACCGATCGCGTCGGCGACCGTCGCGTTGTTCACCGCCAGCGCCAGCTCGTCGTAGAAGACCTCGTCGGTGACCACCCGGACCGCGTGGATCAACGCCCCGGCCGCTAGTGCCACGGTCTCGCCCTCGGCGCCGAACGCGTCCGGACCGAAGGCCCGCAGCCGCGGCGCGAGCCCGAGGAACCGGCTCCGCCACTGCTCGACGTCCATGGCAGGCTCCGCCGAGGTCTCCAACGCCTCCTCGACGGCGGCTTCCAGCTTGTTGACCACGTCGGACTCGTCGCTGGCCGCCAGCAGGTTGAACTCGTCCTCGGTGATGCGCACCTCCGAGTGCGCGACCGACCAGCCCGCCAGCACGTCGCTCTCGCTGATCAGCTCGTCGAGCACCGACGCGGCGGCGTCCTCGGCGGCCAGCAGAGACGGCGCGTCGAGCGCCAGCACCACGCTGGCACCGGCCGGATGCACGGTGATGCGGTAGTCCAGGACGTCGATGTCGGACCCGCCCGGCCCCGAGACCCCCTCGACCAGCGCGAGGTGGCGGTCCAGCACGGCCGCGATTCCCTCCTGCTGCAGCGGGTCGAGCTCCACCACACCGTTCGGCGGTCCGAGCTCCGCTGTCACCGCATAGTCCACCGCGTCTCGCCCTCTCCCTCGCCGGTTCGTCGGCATGGTACGTCGTCGGGGCGTCCCGGACCCGTCAGCCGGTCCGGGGTCCCTCATCAGCCATGATGGACCACGTGACGACGACTGTGGCCGTATTCGGCAGCTGCAACATGGACCTGGTGGCGTACGTGGGCACCGCGCCGAAGCGCGGCGAGACGGTGCTCGGCCGGGAGTTCCACACCGTGCCGGGCGGCAAGGGCGCCAACCAGGCGCTGGCCGCGGCGAAGGCGGGCGCGGCGGTGCACATGATCGGCGCGGTCGGCGAGGACGAGTTCGGCACCGAGATCCGCGACGTCCTGCGCAAGTCCGATGTGGACGTCGCAGGCCTGCGGACGATCCCGGGACGGAGTGGCACCGCGCACATCGTGGTGGACGACCAGGCCGGCAACTCGATCATCGTGATCCCGGCCGCCAACGGCACCGTCGACGGCCTCGTGGAGGGCGACGAGGAAATCATCGCCGGATCGCAGATCTTGTTGCTGCAATTGGAGATTCCGTTCTCCGGCGTGGCCGCGGCCGCTGCCGCGGGGCGTCGCAACGGGGTGCGCGTGGTGCTCACTCCGGCGCCCGCTGCGGAGCTGTCCGACGACATCCTGGCGAACGTGGACCTGCTGGTGCCCAACGAGCACGAGGCGGCGATCCTGGCGGGCGACGACGATCCGGAACGGGCGCTGGCGAAGCTGCTCGAACTGGTCCCGGAAGTGGTGATCACCCTGGGTTCGCGCGGTTCGCTCTACGGCAACCGCGACGGCGAGCGGGTGGAGGTGCCGAGCTTCCGGGTGGACGCGGTGGACACCACCGCGGCCGGCGACACCTACGTCGGGGTGCTGAGCGCGGCGCTGGGCGAGGGGGCCGACATGCCCGAGGCGATGCGGCTGGCTTCGGCGGGTTCTGCGGTGTCGGTGCAGCGCAACGGTGCCAGCAGCTCGATGCCGACCCGCGGGGAAATCACCGACTTCCTGGCCGGTCGATAAGGCACGCGCCTTCAAATGGTGGAGGTCCAACGCTCATCGCGAGGAGTTGTTGGACGATTCACGGACGGCCGGTTTTGCCCCGACCTCTTACCGGCCGTCCGTGCATGTGCTCACTGAGCGTTGTCGAAGGCCTCGACGATCTCGGCGGGAATGCGGCCCCGGTCGGAAACCTGCATGCCCTGATTCCGGGCCCATTCACGAATGGCTTGGTTGCGTTCCCGGTCCGCGGTGCTGGGAGTGCTGGACGCCTTGCCCGGCTTGGTCGCGGTCCGCTTGCGGCCGCCGGTCTTGCGGGCGTTGGCCACGAAAGACTCCATGGAGTCGCGCAGTTTCGCGGCATTGTCCGCGGACAGGTCAATTTCGTAGCTCACCCCGTCCAAGGTGAACTCGATGGTGGTCTCGGCTTGCGTGCCGTCGACATCGTCGACGAGCTGAACGGTGACTTTCTGCGCCACGGTAACCCTCGATTCCGGCTCGATTCCCCTCCTTCTCCGCACCGCCGGTGCGGAGAAGAGCGAGCGAACAATAAACTATCGCGCGAAGAATGTTCCACCCGCCATCGGAGTTTTCTCGGATGTGCGCTGCATTACTTTCCCGGATTGGCCCCGCATCGGTTACGGTGTGTTCGGCGTTCGTAGCGCAACCCACACGATCGCAACACGACCCGCCTGGCGGTTATCGGCAGTTGGGTCCGCTGTTCTATGGTTGAGTACGAGACAACTGAGATGCCACGTGCTACAACGTGGGCGGGACTCCGAAGCGGTCCTGCCTGCAAGTCACGCGGATCGAGGCGGGCACGTTCCCGAGACAGGTGATCATGGCCGAGCGGATTCAGGTCGAACTCGTCGACGACATCGACGGGTCCCCAGCCAACCACACCGTTACCTTCGCGTTGGATGGTGTGACGTACGAAATCGACCTGAACGACGAACACGCGCAGGAGTTGCGCGCGATCATCACGCGGTACGTCGAGGCGGCCCGCAAACCGAAGCCGGCACCGACGCGCACCGCTCGTCAGCAGGAGCGCGAAGAGGAGCAGACCCGGCGCGCCAACAAGCAGCTGACCGAGCAGATCCGCGGCGCCGCCCAGCGCACCCGAGAGGCCCTCAGCAAGAAGGTCGTCGAGCAGCCGGAGCCCGAGGTCGTCGAATCCCAACCGCGCTTCGACCCGGCCCCGCTGGAGCAGGTGGAGGCGAAGGAACCGGCCCAGGCCTCCTCGGTCTCGCTGCCGCTGTTCTCCTCCGCAGTCGACTGATCGCCGCCGCGCGGCGGTTCCGGAACTGACCGCCGCGCCAATCCGCTCGGTGCCGGAATGATCACGGACTGTGGACACGGCGCTGACGGACGAATACGGTTTCCGCGTTTTGCCCCTCTTGCTGGCGGGAGGCGCGGTGACGACGCGGTTCGGACGTTGTGCCCCGGTGGTTCTGCTGGCCTTGGCGGTGAGCGCGACCGGATGCAGCCCGCTGGTCGATGTCGAGCAAACCGCCGGGCAGCTGCGATCTTCGGTGCAGGCCCCCACGGTGCGCGGCGGCGAAGCCGTGATCGCGCTGGACCAGGAGCCGGACAAGCTGGACCCGACACTGGCCACCACGTTGGCCGGCCGGCAGGTCTTCAGCAGCATGTGCGAGAAGCTCTACGACGTCGACCCGGCCGGTCGCGCCGTTCCGCAGCTCGCAGCTGAACTCCCGCGCAGTTCCCCGGACGGCCGCGAGCTGACCATCCCGCTGCGCCACGGCGTGCTGTTCAACGACGGCACCCAGTTCGACGCGGCCGCGGTGAAGAAGAGCCTGGACCGGCACCGCGAACTGCCGTCCTCGGGCCGCCGTTCCGAGCTCACCGCGATCGACTCCGTCGAGGTCGTCGACCCGGCCACCGTGCGGTTGAAGCTCAAGAGGCCCTCCGCCCCGCTGCCCACCGTCCTCGCCGACCGCGCGGGCATGATCATGTCCCCGGCGAAGCTGGACGAGCTCGGCGAGAACTTCTCCGACGACCCGGTCTGCGTCGGCCCGTTCCGCTTCGTCGAACGCGTCGCCCAGGACCGGATCGTGTTGCAGCGCAGCGAGTTCTACTACGACCGAGACGAGGTTCGGCTGGATCGGCTGATCTACAAATCGGTCTCGGACGACAACATCCGCATCGCCAACCTGCGCTCCGGCGAGTTCGACGTGGTCTGGGAGGTCGGCCCGCCGGACGTGCCGACCGTGTCCCGCGAGGACGACCTGGTGCTGCTCAACCAGCCGTCGATCCAGTACATGGGCATCACCGTGAACATCGGCAACGTCGACGGAAAACCCGGCCACGTCGACGGACCGCTGGCCAACGACCCGCGGGTGCGCGAAGCGCTGTCGCTGTCCATCGACCGCAACACGCTCAACCGCATCGCCTTCAACGGCCTCTACCAACCGGCGTGCGGCCCGATCCCGCCGACCAGCGAATTCGCCACTCCCGCAACGCAGGCCTGCCCACCGCACGACGTGGCCCGCGCCCGCCAGCTGCTCGCCGAAGCGGGTGTGAAGACCCCGCTGCGCGTCGAGCTGCTGCTGCAGAACGACTCCACCACCAGCCGCGTCGGCCAGGTCATCCAGGCCATGGCCGCCGAAGCCGGTTTCGACGTCGTGCTGCGACCGAGCGAAGCCACCAGTGCCATTTCCGCAGGGAAGAAAGGCCGCTTCCAGACGTTCCTGATCGGCTGGTCCGGCCGCCCCGACCCGGACGGCAACATCACCGTCATGCACCTGGCGGGAGCGGCGCAGAACTACAGCGGCTACTCGACGCCGGAGACCGACGCGCTGATCGAGCAGGCCGCCGCCGAGCGCGACACCGACCGCCGCCGCCAGCTCTACGAGCAGGTCGTCCAGCAGCTGCAGCAGCGCAACAACATCATCTACCTCTACCGCCAGCAGTACTACACCGCGCACACCGCGGACATGGCCGGTGTCGAGGTCTACCCCGACGGGATCATGCGGCTGAAGACCGCGGGTCGCGTCGAGTCCGGGAGTTGAGATGCTGCGCAGCTACGCGCTCAACCGCGTCCTGCAGTCCCTGGTGACGCTGGTGCTCGTTTCCCTCGTCGTGTTCGCGGGCCTGCGCGCGCTCCCGGGCGACCCGGCCATCGCGCTGGCCGGAGCCGAAGCCGACGACGCCGCGATCGAGCAAATCCGCCACTCCTACCTGCTCGACCAACCGATCTACGTGCAGTACGTGACCTGGATCGGCCGCGCGCTGCAGGGCGACTTCGGCGACTCGGCGCAAACCGGCCTGCCGATCGGCGAAACCATCCTCAGCCGACTGCCGGTCACCCTCGAACTAGCCCTGCTGAGCATGCTGTTCGCCGCGCTGATCGGCCTGACCACCGGCGTGCTCGCGGCGGTCCGCCGCGGGGGAGCGCTGGACTGGCTGGGCAACGGGGTGTCGCTGTTCGGCCTGTCCATCCCGAACTTCTGGCTCGGCCTGATGTGCGTGCTCGTGTTCGCCGTCGGCCTCGGCGTGCTGCCGGCCTCGGGATTCGTCCCGTTCACCGAGTCACCGCTGGGCAACCTGGAACGGCTGATCATGCCGGCCTTCGTGCTGGGCAGCGGCCTGGCCGCGGTGCTGATGCGGCAGATGCGATCGTCCATGTTGGACGCCCTCAACTCCGACTACGTGCGCACCGCACGAGCCAAAGGCGCGGGGGAGTGGCGCGTCGTCGCCATCCACGGTCTGCGGAACAGCCTGATCACCGTGCTGACCATCCTCGGCCTGCAACTGGGCACGCTGATCTCCGGTGCGGTGGTCACCGAGCAGATCTTCGTGCTGCCGGGCTTCGGCAAATTGATGGTCGATGCCGTGTTCACCCGCGACTACCCGGTCGTCCAGGCCGCGGTGCTGGTCAGCGCGGTCGGCTACATCGCGGTGAACCTGCTGGTCGACCTGCTCTATTCGGTGGTGGATCCGCGAATCCGAGTCCGTGGAGGTGCGGCATGACCCAGCCGGTCGCAGATCTGCCCCGCGTGAGCGGATCCCGCCGCGTGCTGCGGCGCCTGCTGCGGCACCGCACCGGCGTCGTCGGCCTCGTCCTGGCGGTGCTGTTCGTGCTGGTCGCGTTGGCCGCGCCGCTGATCGCACCGGCCGACCCGGCCGCGGTGAACTTCGACCACGTCCTGCAGCAACCGTCGCTGGCCGCGCCGCTGGGCAGCGACGAGCTCGGCCGCGACCAGCTCGCCCGCGTCTTCTACGGCATCCGCGCGTCGATCGTGGTCGGAGTGCTGTCGGTACTGCTCGCGGTCGTGGTGGCGGTGCCGCTGGGCCTGGTCGCCGGGTACTACCGCGGCATCGTCGACTCCGTCGTCTCCCGCATCACCGACACCCTGCTGGCCTTCCCGTTCCTGGTCCTGGCCGTCGGACTCGCCGCGGTGCTCGGCGCGTCGATGCTGAACGCGGCCATCGCGATCGGCCTGTCCCAGGTGCCGAACCTGATCAGGGTGGTGCGCGGCGAAACCCTGCGACTGGCCGGCGAGGACTACGTGACCGCCAGCGTCGCGGCCGGAGCGCGCGGCACCACGGCGATGTTCCGGCACATCCTGCCGAACTCGGTGAACGCACTGCTCGTGCAGATCACCGTGGCGATCCCGCAGGCCATCATCGGCGAAGCACTGCTGTCCTTCCTGGGCCTCGGCGTCCAACCGCCCACCCCGTCGCTGGGGGTGATGCTCTCGTCCGCGCAGACCTACTTCGCGCAAGCACCGTGGCTGGTGGTCTTCCCCGGCATCGCGGTCGTGCTCGCCACCCTCGGCTTCAACCTGCTCGGCGACGGCCTGCGGGACGCCCTGGACCCGAAGGGGAACCGATGAGCGACGTCCTTTCCTTCACCGACCTCCGCGTGCGCTTCCGCACCGAGGACGGCATGACCGACGCAGTGCGCGGCGTCAGCTTCGGCGTCGCACCCGGTGAGGTCCTGGCCGTGGTCGGTGAATCGGGTTCTGGCAAGAGCGTGACGGCGATGTCCGCGCTCGGCCTGCTCCCGCGCACCGCCGAGATCACCGGCCGCATCGAGCTCGACGGCGCCGAGCTGAGCGAACACGACCTGCGCCGCGCCCGCGGCAAGGACATCGCGATGATCTTCCAGGAGCCGATGACCTCGCTGAACCCGGTGTTCACCATCGGCTGGCAGCTCGTCGAAGCCATCCGCCTGCACAGCGATTCGGATGTGAACGCCCGCGAGCGCGCGGTCGAACTGCTCGACCTGGTCGGCATTCCGGAACCGGCACAGCGCCTCAAGCACTACCCGCACCAGCTGTCCGGAGGTCAGCGGCAGCGCGTGATGATCGCGATGGCGCTGGCCTGTGAACCGAAGGTGCTGATCGCCGACGAACCGACCACCGCCCTGGACGTGACGGTGCAGGCCGAGATCCTGGCCCTGCTCCGCGATCTGCGCGAACGACTGGGCACGACGATCCTGCTGATCACCCACGACATGGGCGTCGTCGCCGACCTCGCGGATCGGGTGGTCGTGATGTACCGAGGTGAGGTGGTCGAGCAGGCCGCCGTCGACGACCTCTTCCGAGCTCCCCAGCACGAGTACACCGAAGCACTGCTCGCCGCGGTGCCCAAGCTCGAAGTGGGGGAGTCGGAGGAGACGGAACCCGCCGAGCCGGTGCTCGCCGTCGAAGACCTGGTGGTCAGCTACGGCAACCAGCGAGCAGTGGACGGCGTCTCCCTGCACATCGACCGCGGCGAGGTCCTGGCCCTGGTCGGCGAGTCCGGCTCCGGGAAGTCCACCGTGGGAAAGTGCGCGGCTCGCCTGCTGACCCCGACCGAAGGCCGCGTCGTGCTCAACGGCCAGGACATCAGCAACCTGTCCGCCCGCCGCCTGCGCCCGCTCCGCCGAAACATCGGCATCGTCTTCCAAGACCCGGGCTCATCCCTGGACCCCCGGATGCCCATCGCCGCCAGCATCGCCGAGCCCCTCCGCCTGCACCGCATCGCGAGAGGCCGAGAACTCGACAAGCGCGTCGACGAACTCCTGGACGCTGTCGAACTAGGCGCTTCCAAGCGCCAGCGCTATCCGCACGAACTATCCGGAGGTCAGCGGCAGCGGGTGAGCATCGCCCGAGCGCTGGCCCTCGAACCGGAACTCCTGATCGCCGACGAACCGACCAGCGCCCTCGACGTATCAGTGCAGGACGCGGTGCTGGAGCTGTTCCAGTCCCTGCAAGCCAGCCTGAACTTCAGCTGCCTGTTCATCAGCCACGACCTGGCAGTGGTCAACCTGCTCGCGCGCCGCGTGGCAGTGATGCACCAGGGCAAGGTCGTGGAACAAGGAGACCGGGCACGAGTACTAGGAGACCCGCAGCACGAGTACACCCGCCGACTCCTGGCGGCGGCCCCGGTCCCGGACCCGGCCCGACAGCGCGAACGCCGCCTGGTCAGCTGAGGCCGAGCTCAGTCCTCGGCCCGGTGACGACGGGAGCGAACGCGCTGAGCGGGACCCGTGCGCGCAGCCTTCTTCGCCTCGGCCTTGGGGCGCTCGACCCGCTCGGCCAGCGCAGCCGCGAACTCCGGAGGGGAACTCGGACCCCAGTTGCGGTCCTCCGGGTCAATCAGAGTCTTCTGCAGCTCGGTGTAGATCGGCGTCGAGTCCACTTCGTACCCCCATTCAGACGATCGCCTGGCAGGCTACCTGCGCGCACGAGGTGAATCGCGGCAAAGAAGCAGGACCACACGAACGTGGACATCAACCGCTCTCCGGCCCATCCGCCGGAAGCGCCCCGAAAACCACCTCTGACCAGCGATGATGACCTTTAAAGGGGGGTGGTGTTCAGGGGGGTTTCAGGGGTCTGTAATGTTATCCAGGTCAGCGCGACACGGGCCGGGAAAACCGGAACGAGCCTGACGCGGGGTCACGACCAAGTCTCCACAAACGAGTGGTAGGC
>NZ_JBSFBZ010000034.1:0-78521 GCF_053593195.1 Saccharopolyspora sp. NPDC002376 | reverse complement strand
CAACCAGGCTTGCACTCCTTCGTTCTCGGACTCCGCCGCGACCAAGACGCCGTCACCGCCGGACTGACCCTGCCCTACAACAGCGGCCCGGTGGAAGGACATGTCAACCGCATAAAAATGATCAAAAGACAGATGTTCGGCCGAGCCAAGCCCGACCTGCTCCGCAAACGCATCCTGCTCAGCGACTGAACCCCGGGCCAGATTCACGGAAACCGTGCCAGAGCCCACATTCGGCCGCCGTTGACACCCGCTACCGAGTACCCGCTAGACACGCCACGTGGAGGGCTGTGTACCACACGCCGGGACACCCTGCAGCACCTGTCCCGAACGTGGACCACGCGACATTTTCGCAGTTCGAAAGGCAAATCCGCCTGTCCCGCCAAGGCGTCCCAGACGGACACGCGACGGGACAGGCGGGACAGCAAAAGCCCCCTACCTCAAGCGATTTCGGGAAGCATGACACGGGTGGATAGTGTGCAAGTCGCCCCTCGGACACAAAAATGTGGCATCCCTGCTACATCTCACGTGCCAGTATTTGAAGGCACTCCAACACGCTGTTTCAGCGTTCTCTCGGTCGCCCCACTGTACGTGGTGGGGGAGGTCGATGTGACCCGCTCCGTGATTAGGCCGGTGATTCCCTCCGCAACGCCTGTGCAGCAGGACAGCGCGTCGACGGTCGGGCGCCCCCGATCTCTCCATCGAGCACTTCCCCTCCCCACCGTCCCGACACCGCACGAGCGTGGCGTGACCTACGGGTTGGCCGCGGTCGATGACCGGGGCCGGGTCGCCGATCAAGCAGTGCTACGTGCTCTGGGTTGGACACCCGGCACACGACTAGCGATCCGCGAAACCCGTCGCCTCCTGATCATCCAGATCGACCCTCGTGGCGTGTTCACGATCACCAAGCAGGGGCATCTGCGGCTTCCGGCCCCGGTTCGGCACTGCAGCGGTCTACTGCCCGGTGACCGGGTCCTGCTCGCAGCCGAGCCCGACCGCGGTTTGCTCGTTGTGCACCCGCCCGCTGTGTTGGACGACATGATCACCCACTGCCACGCCGAACGGTTGGATGGTGATCGCCCATGACGGCCCAACCTCAGTCCTCGGGTGCGCCGCAGGCCGATCTGGACGCTGCACGGCTACTCCTGGACCGTCTCGGTGTGTCGGCCGAAGATCTTCTCGCTACACCCTCGGACCGGCCGCCGGTGCCCACCTTCGCCGACTACATCCCGATCGTCTCCGCCGCCGTCACCGACGGCACCCGGCGCGTCTACAGCTCCTACTGGAACCGCATCGAAAACCACTGGGGCCACCGGTGCCTGGACGAACCCACCCCATCGGAAATCAAGCAACTCGTCGAACACATCAAGACCCACGTCATCACCCGCCGCAACGCACGCGGCGGACGCAGCGCCGGCGAACACCTCATCGCCGCCCTGCGCTGCCTCTACCGACACGCCGAAAACGACAAAATCATTACCCCTGCCAACAACCCAGCCACCAAAGTCGCCAAACCCCGCCGACTTCCCTCCACCCGCCGCGCCGTCGCTGACACCCGCCTGACCGAGATCAACCACATCGCTGCCACCACCGGCAACGACCCCGCGCTCGACACCCTCATCCTCCGCCTGCACACCGAAACCGCCTGCCGCCGCGGCGGTGCACTCGCCCTCCGCCCCCAAGACCTCGACCCCACCCAATGCCTGATCCTCCTGAGAGAAAAAGGCGAAACCCACCGCTGGCAACCCGTCTCCCCCACCCTCATGACCCACCTCCAACAACACGCCGACCAACGCGGAGCACCGCGCGCCGGACAGCTGTTGCGCTACACCAACGGCAGACCAATCACCACCCGCCGCTACGACCACCTCTGGCACCGCATCGGCACCCACCTGCCCTGGGCCGCCACCCAACAAATCAGCACACACTGGCTACGCCACACCACCCTCACCTGGGTCGAACGCAACTACGGCTACGCCACCGCCCGCGCCTACGCCGGCCACACCGACAACACCGGTGACGCCACAACCACCACATACATCCGCGCAACCGTCCAGGAAATCGCAGTCGTGCTCGCAGCCCTCACCGGCGAACACCACCCTTCGAGATCAAATGCGCGGACGGCGCGGACGCGCTCTTTGCCCGAGCTGTCCTAGATCGAGGCGGCAAGCTGGTGGTGATCGTCCCCGCCGCCAACTACCGCGATAACCTTCCCGAAGATCACCACTCCGAGCACGACACCCTTCCTCCAACGGGACTCCGAAGTTGTTCAACTCGGCTACCCGGACTCGACCTCCGAATCGCACATGGCCGCCAGCGTCAAGATGATCGAGATGGTCGACCGCCTCGTTGCCGTCTGGGACGGCGAACCGGCCCGCGGATACGGCGGCACTGCGGACGTCGTCAACGCCGCTCGGGAACGCAACGTTCCGGTCAGTGTCGTGCGGCCGGACGGCACCGCACGCGACTGATACTTGATGATCTTCCGTGCGGCAGCCGCGTGGCAACACAGCTCCCACAAGCTTCTGACCAGGCAAAACCGAAGGTGCCACAGGGTCATGCGAGTGAGATTCTGGAGCAGGCTTAACAGTCACTCTGACCAGGGATAACAGCACAGCTCACAGGGCAGCGAGAAAGGCACCTCTCACGCAGCTACTTGACGACCCGGTCACTCGGTGTTGTTGGTGAGGTTCAGGACCAGGTCGTAGGCCTGGCGGCGGGGCCAGCCCGCTGAGTCGATCAGGGCTCGGGAGATCGTCTTCTGGGAGACGCCCTGGTCGAGGAGGGCTCGGATCAGGGCCGGGGCGTCCACGTCGGTGTCCTCTGCCGCGTCGGCGGCGGGGGCGAGGCAGCAGAGGAGTTCGGGGGTTGCGCTGGGCGGGAGGTTCGAGGTGGTGCCCAGGCGTGGGCGTTCCGGGGTTCCCACCGGCAGCACCGCTGCTCGGCGCTCGCCCGCTTCCTCGGCGATTCCCGGTAGCTGGTCGGCGGCGCAGCGGAAGACGACTGCGGCGTTCGGCTGCTTGCGGACGGCCTTGACGATGCCCCGCCGGACGGTGTCCTCGACCAGCACCACCGGAGCCGTGGTCGGGGCGATCGCGGCGACCACCAGCTGCGCGGGCAGGCCCAGCACCTCGAAGGGCACGTTTCCGGTTGCGGCCAGCAGTTCGGCGACCGCGTCGCTGCGAGTGGCGACCGCTGACACCACCAGAACGCGTTCGCCCCGCTCCAAGGCGGCGCGCAGTTCGGCGCGGTCGGCTTTGCGCGCGTCGCCGACGAACTGGTCTGCGCCCTTCACCGCGGCGACCAGCGCGCGGGCTTGCTGATCCTCCACGAGGACGTGATCCGCGCACGCGACTTCGGCGGCGAGCCTCGGGCTGTCGCTCTCCCGCACGTGGAAGAACACCAGCCCGCCCTTGGCCTCGGCGTCGCGCTCGACCGTGATGTCCACTTCGCACTCGGGGTCGCGGAGGCCGTCCAGGAGCTCGCGGGGCAGCGTGCTCGCCGCGAGATCGGCATCGGTGGCCAGCGTGTTCGCCAGCCGCTCGCCGCTGCGCCGCACCACCGCCGTCGTTCCGGGGCGCCACAACGAGTTCGCCACCGCGCGCACCGTCGCGCTGCGGTCGCCGACGCCGATGGTGATCCGCACCGGCCCGGCGCGCCGAGCTCGACCACCTCCGCGGCCACCCCCACGACGCAGGTCGCGCGCGCGGTGATCTCCGGATCGACCGCGAACTCCAGGGTCTTGCCGTGCGTGGCGCGAATGTCGTTGTGCCCCCGGCACTTCAAGCGCAGCAGCACGTCCGCCATCACGTCCTCCGTCACTTGCCGATGACACCGGTGAGCCCGAGCACGTCGAGTTCGTCGCGCGTCGAGCCCAGCCGCCGGGTCCACGACGTGGCCAGCGCGTCGAGCTCCTCGGCCCCGAAGTACCTCGCCTCGTTCAGCGTCCACCCGCCCGCCGCGTAGTAGGGGGTGAGCTGCTCCATCGCCGAATCCGGGGTCGGCTCCGGGTGATCGCCGACCTCCGGGACCGGCGGCCGCCACGCGTGCAGGTTGATGCGTGACCAGGAACTCCGCACCGGGCACGCAGAGCCGCGCGAGCCCCTGCAGCATCTCCGCATCGGAGCCGAGCATCCCGCGCAGCAGGCTCCCCCACGGCATCAGCGAGTGCAGCTCCGTGACGCTGTGCAGCTCGGCGGGCGGCTTCTCCGCGGCCGCCCACACGCACAGCAGGTTCGCCGCACCGCCCTTGGCCGGGGACCCCTTGGCCTTCCCGGCGATCTTCTGCATGTTGTCCTTGGCCGCGTCGAGCGCGATCACCAGCGTGTCCTGCGCCGCGCGCGAGGTGGTAGGCGTGCTTGGCGTTGCCCGCCCCGACGTCGAGGACCACGCCGCCGGAGTACCGCTCCACCATCTCGTCGAACTGCTCCGCGGAGAACTCCACGACGTTCTTGCCCACCACCCTGCGCATGCGCTCAGTCTAAAGACCGCGCCTCGGACATCGCGGGGCGCGCGGGTTCAGCCGGTGCGGAAGGCACCGCCGAGATCGGTGGCCCAGCCGGACCAGTCGCTGGAGGAGGGAACCCGTTGGTAGGCCCGCTCCATGCCGCCCGTCCTGCCGATCGCGTGCACGACGAACCGGCCCTGCGCGTCCTGGATCACCGACACCGCTCTGGCCGCGCTGCCACCCCGGTCCTGCCACCCGGACCACTTCTCCCGGTGCACCCCGGCCTGGTAGACCTCCCGCAGCGTCCCGTGGCGGTCCAGCACGTGCACCGCCACGCCGCCTCTGCGCCCCACGGTGGCGAACGGCTTGCCCTCCAGCTGCCCGCCCAGATCCGCCCAGCCCACCCACGCGTTCGACGCGGCATCCGCCTCGACGTTGTGCGCCAGCGAACCGTCCGCGCGCAGCGCGAAGACCCGGAGCCTGCCCTCCAGATCCATCACCACCGCGGGCGGGCCCGCGACGGAGCCGCCCAGGTCCTGCGGCACGTTCCACTCGGCAGCGGAGGTGCTGGCCTGCGAGATCGTCCGCAGCTGCCCGTCCGGCCCGGACGCGAAGATCCGCAGCTTGCCGTGCGAATCCCGGTAGAGCGCCGGATCGTGGGCCGCTGGCGCCCGCAACCGCTGCCACCCGCCCCAGGTGTCGGCCACGACCGCGGTCTGCTGGATCACCTGCAACGAGCCGTCCGCGCCCCGCGCCGCCACGACCAGCTTGCCGTCGGCGCCCTGCGCCACCGCAGGCATGCCGACCAGCCGCTCGCCCCCGAGATCGCGCCACTCGCTCTCGCCGTCCACGGCGGGCTGGAGGCCGCGGTTCTGCCTCAGGTGACCGTCGGTGCCGACGGCGAAAGCGGTCATCTCACCGATCGCGTTGGTGACCAGGACCGGATCGCCCGCGGCGCTGCCGCCCAGGTCCACCCAGCCGTTGAACTCCGGCCCCTGGGAACCGTCCATCTGGGAACTGATCAGCACGGACCCGCTCGCGCTGGTCGCCGCCAGCACCACCCGCCCCGATCCGTCCAACCGGGACGACGCCCCGGGCAGCGGCGAGACCTGGAGCAGGGGTGAAGCCGGATAGGGTTCTTCGAGGTCGTACTCGCCCATGACGGACCCCTCGGAGCCCGCAGGCACCCCGCCGGGCCCGACCTGGTCCGCCAGCTGGCTGAAGACCACGATCGGTGCCGCGATCAGCACCAAGCCGCCGATACCGGCCAGCACCAGCAGTTTGTGGTCGTTGCGACGCTGGACCGGCGGTGCGGGCTTCCTCGGCCGGGTCTCGACCGAGAACGGTCCGGAATCCGGCCCCACCGGCCGCGAACCACCGCGCCCGCCGGACGGGCGCTCCGATCGGCCGCGTCCCGAGAACAGTGGCATGCCACCCCATCCCTGTAGTGTGGTCATCGCTGAGCGTCACACTAACGGGTAGTGCGCTCGTGCGGGCGGGCCCTCCACTGCGCGGGACGGCCCTCAGATGACACCGGTCCGCAGGCCGTAGGCGACCAGGTGCGGCCGGTTGCGCACGTTGAGGCGGCTGGTCATCGCCTGGATGATGTTCTTCACCGTGCGCTGCGAGTAGCACAGCCGGTTCCCGATCTCCTCGGTGTCCAGGCCGTCGGCCAGCAGCCGCACCACGTCGATCTCGCGCGGGGTCATGCTCGCGGAGTTCATGCCCAGCGGCGCCAGCACGTCCTGCTGGAGGTCCTTGATCTGCCGCAGCAGATCGCCGAGCAGGTTCGGCGGCATCGCCCCGCCGCCCCTGGCCGCGAGGTCGATCGCGCGCATCAACCGCTGCTCGGTCGCCGCGCTCCGGTGCAGCACCGCCACCACCCGGGATTCGACCAGGCTCATCAGGTGGGAGCGGTCGAGATCGCCGGTCACCAGCACCACCGGCGCCGACCACCGGGCGACCGCCCGGTGCAGCGCGGCGGTGGCCGCGGCGTCGACCCGTTCCGGCGCGAACACCAGCACGTCCACGTCACCGGGGTGCTCGTCGCCCGCGACGAACACGTCCAGGCGCGCCATCAGGGTCTGGGTCAGGCCGGTCAGCGTGATGGGGTCGGCCGCCCAGATCGCCACCCGCGCCCAATCCTCCGACTCTCCCCCCGCCGCCCGGTCCGCCGGGCGCGTCACCAATCCGGTCTGGGAAGTCATCCTCGTTCACCCTCCGAACCTGAACCACGAGCAGCAGTGCACCGCGCCGCCCGCGAACGACGCGGCGCGGACACCACGAGTCTGCGCCAGACGTCGACGCCGTCGCGGGGTGCGGAGCGGCCGCGCCGGGATATCCCCCACGTGGCCTGGTCAGTCCACTTCGACCCACGAGGAACGGCGTGCCGCCACCCCCTGACGCCGATGCGCTCGACCTGGTGCCGCACGTGCTTCCTCCCTCGTCCGGGCAATCCCGAACCACACCGCTGAGCGCAACGTGACCACCACATCCGCGCACCTGCTACACGGGCGCGAGGTGCTCCCGGGTTCAGCCGAAATTCGCTCTCGCGGTCGAGCGCGTCACCACGCAGGCCGCCGGGAAGCAGTCCCGGGTTCCTGAGGCAGCGGCAGCCGGACTTCGAAGAGGCAGCCGCCGGGCACGTTGCGGACCGAGATGCCGCCGTCGTGGGCCCGCACGATCTCCCGGGCGATGACCAGCCCGGGGCCCGCTTCGAAGACCGATCCGAGGTCGCGCTCCGGGATTCCACCGCACTCGTCGGCCACCGACACCACCGCCTGCCCGCCGGACGCCCGCCGGACGCCCGCACTCCGACGGACACCACCGCGCCCGCCGGACTGCACCGGATGCCGTTGCTCAGCAGTTCGTTGAGCACCCGGGTCATCCGGCCGTCCACGCGCACCAGGACCTGCTCGACCACTTCGGCCCGCAGCCGGATGCCGTTCTCGTCGGCCAGCGCGCCCAGTTCGGCCACCTCGTCGCTGACGAGATCGTCGAGCGCGACCTCGCGCGGTTCCGGGCCGCTGTCGCCCGCTCGGATCCGGTAGAGCGCCAGCAGATCGTCCACCACGCCCAGCAACCGCTCGGTGCTGGCGCGGATCTGACCGCAGTGCGAGGGCGGTTCATCGACCGATCCATCCACTATGGACTCGATCCGGTCCTGGATCCGGTACACCGGGTCGCGGGAGACCCGGCCGACCAGCCCGTGCCGCGACACCGCCGCCCGCGCGCGAAGCCGGGAACTCGCGGGCTCGTCCGGCACCGCCACGTCCCGGCGGCCGCGACCGGCCAGCACCACGCGGACGAGCAGCAATCCGATCAGGACGGACACCGCACCGGCCAGCAGGTTGATCGTCACGTGCGCGGCCAGCGGCACCTCGACCGACCGCGCGATCAGCACGGTGGTGACGGTGCTGGTGTTCAGCGCGCACACGGTGATGCCGATGACCGCGAGCAGCGAGAAGCCCACCGGACACGGGCGGAGCAGGCGCAGCGCGACGACACCGAGCAGTCCGACGCCCACCGACCCGGACAGCACGACCAGCGCGACCAGCACCGCGTTCACCGGTGCTCCCCCGGGGACACGATCGACAGCCCCCTAGCTCGCCTCCGAGGTGCTCAGATGACGCCGGTGCGCAGCCCGTGGGCCACCAGTTGCGCGCGGTTGCGCAGCTTCAGCCTGCTGGTCATCGCGTGGATGATGTTCTTCACGGTGCGCTCGGAGTAGCGGAGCTGCTTCCCGATCTCCTCGGTGTCCAAACCCTCCGCCAGCAACCGCACCACGTCGATCTCGCGCGGGGTCAGCCCCGCCGCGTTCAGCCCTCGCGGTGCCAGGACCTCCTCGTGCAGTTCCTGCACCTGCCGCAGCAGATCCCCCAGCACGCTCGGCGGCAGGACCCCGCCCCCGTTGGCCGCCACCGCGACCGCGCCGACCAGCCGCTCCTCGGTCGCCGCGCTCCGGTGCAGCACCGCCACCACACCGCACTCCACGACGCCCAGCAGGTGCGACCGGTCCAGTTCACCGGCCACCAGCACCACCGGCGCGGTCGATCCGGCCCGCCGCAGCGCCGCCACCACCTCGGTCGTGAGCCGGTCCGCGGCGAAGACCAGCACGTCGACGTCCTCGGTGAGCTCGCTGGTCGCCACGAAGAGCTCGACGCGGCCCATGAGCGTCTGGGTCAGGCCGTTCAACGTGATCGGGTCCGCGGCCCACACCGCCACCCGGGGCCGCTCCGCCGGATTCCCCGCGGTGCGCGGCCAGACTCGGTGCGCCGCCTGTTCAGCCTGGTTCATCCGCGTCCATCCTCCGAGCTGCGACAGGCCGCGAGCACCCCGGTCCGGGCACGGCCACCGCCCCAGCCTGCCCCGGCGGGACGCATCCGGGCGGAATCCGGCGGGCAGCAGCGGGATTCCCCTCACGTGAGCGGCGGAACTAGCCGACCCGCCTGGCCCGCAGGTAGTCGGTCACGAGCCCTTCGAGCTCCGGCCGCCGCCCTTCCCAGCCCGCCGCCAGCGAGCCGGGCGCGCGGACGAGCGAGCGCTGCTGCCTGCCCGTCCGCCTCGTGCAGATCACCGTTCCGGTGACCGAAGATCCGTCGTCGGCCGGGCCGACGACGTCGAGGTGGTCGTCGAGGATCTCCTCGACATCACCGTTGAGCAGCACCTCGCCGACGTGCAGCAGCATCAGGTGATCGCACACGTCGCGCAGCTCACCCAGCGAGTGCGAGGACAGCACCACCGTCATCCCGCGACGTTCAACACCATGCTCGACCGGCTGGAGGAGGAGCGGGCCGACAGCAGCGCCCGGGCGCTGTCCGCGCAGGAAGCCGAACGCCACCGCATCGCCCAAGAACTCCACGACGAAGTAGGCCAAACCCTGACCGCCGTCCTGCTCGAACTCAAACGGGTCGCGGACCAGGCACCGGCCCCGCTGGCCGCCGAGCTGCACCAGGTCCAGGAGACCACTCGCGACAGCCTGGACGAGATCCGCCGGATAGCCCGCAGGTTGCGCCCCGGCGTGCTGGAGGAGCTCGGCCTGATCAGCGCGCTGAAGGCGCTGACCACCGAGCTCCCGCCGCACACCGGGCTCACCGCCCGCTGCCACGTCTCCAACGACCTGCCCGAGCTCAGCGAAGCGGCCGAACTCGTCATCTACCGCATAGCGCAGGAAGGCCTCACCAACACGATCCGCCACGCCCGCGCGACGCGCTTCGACCTGATCCTCCAACGCGTCCCGACCGGGGTGGTCCTGCTCCTGCGCGACGACGGCCGGGGATTCGGCCAGGCCCCCGAAGGCGCTGGCATCCGGGGCATGCGCGAACGCGCCCTGCTCCTCGGCGCCGAACTCACCCTCGGCTCCGGTCCGGGCGGGGAAACCGAAGTGCGCCTGCACGTGCCCGTCCACGACGAGAGGTGGTGACCGTGCGCGACACGACGAAGGTCCGGATCCTGCTCGCCGACGACCACGCGCTGGTCCGGCGCGGCGTCCGGCTGATCCTCGACAACGAACCCGACCTCACCGTCGTCGCCGAGGCGGGCGACGGCGCGGAGGCAGTCGAGAAGGCCCGCGCCGACGAGCCCGACCTGGCCATCCTCGACATCGCCATGCCGCGGCTGACCGGCTTGCAGGCCGCCGTGGAACTGTCCCGCAGGCAACCGGACATGCGCATCCTCATCCTGACCATGTACGACAACGAGCAGTACTTCTTCGAAGCGCTCAAAGCGGGTGCCTCGGGCTACGTGCTCAAGTCCGTCGCCGACCGCGACCTGGTCGAGGCCTGCCGGGCGGCGATGCGCGGCGAGCCCTTCCTCTACCCGGGAGCCGTCACCGCGCTCATCCGCAACTACCTCGATCACGCCCGGGACGACGAGGTGCCCGCCAGACCCATCACCCGTCGCGAGGAGGAGATACTCAAACTCGTCGCGGAGGGCCACTCCTCGAAGGAGATCGCCGAGATCCTCGTCATCAGCGTCAAGACCGTCGAGCGGCATCGCGCCAACCTGCTGCAGAAGCTCGGTCTGCGGAACCGCCTGGAACTCGCCCGCTACGCGATCCGGGCCGGGCTCATCGAACCGTAGCCGCACATGTCCACAAGGGACGCCGCCGTCGGGGAGACCGACGTGCAGGATCGCGGGGTCCTCCGGGCATCGCGCGGCTTCGGCGCCCGTTCGTCGGGCGCGGCCGTGAGAGCTTGGGCGGCGGTAGCAGTCCGACGTACGGAGGTCGCATGTCCGCCACGGATTGGGGCGTCTTCGCCCCGGACGACTCGCAGGGCTCCAGCGACGACCTGGAGCAGGTCCTCTTCCACCTGGGCTCGGCCCTGAGCGATGAGCAGACCGCGAAGGTGCTCGACCACCTGGACGACGGCGAACCGCTGTCGGCGGCCGAGTTGATGGCCTCCGCCGCGGTCGTGCGGGGCCGCGCGGTGTCGTGCGAGGACCGGACCACGCTCCGGCGCGTGATCGAGGTGCACGGTGGCGATCTGTCCGATGTGGATCTGCTCGACTCCGGCCTCGCGGCCCGGACCGGTGCGGTCCAGTCGGCCTGAAGCCAGGAATTCGGAGCGGAGCGGGCATCGCGCCGCTCCTGCACGAAAGTCGCCGCGCACTGCCCGTTCGCCCACTTCTCGTCCCGGTCGGCTCGTTCCGCGCGCCAGGTGGGCGAAGCTGGTGCTGGCCGGTGGAGTTCGGGAGGCTCGGAAGAATGGTTGTCGGTTCCAGCCGCGACCTGGTGCGGACCCAGACCGAGGACAAGGTCGTGCGACTGGTGAACGCGGAGCGGGCGAAGCGGCGGCTCGGCCCGCTGCGCGTGGACGAGCGGTTGCGGCGCGCCGCGCGCTGGCACAGCGCTGACATGGCGCGGCGCGGTTTCTTCGCGCACCAGGCGACGCGCGGCCCGTCGCCGTACGAGCGGATGCTGGCCGCGGGCTTCGAAGAGCCCGGCGGCGAGAACATCGCGGCCGGGCAGGAGACACCCGCCGCGGTGGTGCGGGCCTGGATGCACAGCATCCCGCACCGCGCGAACATCCTGAACGGGGACTTCCGGTTCATCGGCGTCGGCCTGCACATCGACGCGACCGGCCCGTGGTGGACGCAGAACTTCGGCTACTGAGCGGCGCTGCGACGGCGATCAGCGGGCCGGGGCGGACCCGGCCCGCTGATCGCGGCTCTCAGGTGTTGTCCGCCTTCGGGCGGTTCTGCCGACCGGCGGGCCGCTGTCCGGTGCCCATCACCGCGGCTACCCGCTTGCGGACGCCGAACCAGCCGATCGCCAGGGCCGCTGCGAGCAGCGGGACGCACATCAGCGTCACCCGCCCGGCCGGGACGTCGAACCACATCAGGACCACCACGGACAGCAGGAACCCGATGGTGGCGATCTGGGTCACCGGCGAGCCGGGCAGCCGGTACCCCGGCCGCACCACCTCACCGCTGTTTGCCTTGCGGACGAACAGCAGGTGGCAGAGCATGATCATGCTCCAGGTGGTGATGATGGCGATGGCGGCGAAGTTCAGCACGATCTCGAACGCGGCGGCGGGCACCACGTAGTTCAGGCCCACGCCCAGCACGCAGACCGCCGCGGTGAGCAGGATCCCGCCGTAGGGCACCTGGTTGCGGTTCATCAGGCCGGTGAACCCCGGCGCCGAACCGGCCGCCGCCATCGACCGCAGGATGCGGCCGGTGGAGTAGAGCCCCGAGTTGAGGCTGGACATCGCGGCGGTGAGCACCACCAGGTTCATCACATCGCCCGCCGCCGGGATGCCGAGCTCGGACAGGACCGTGACGAACGGGCTCTGGCCCTTCTCGTAGGCGTGCCACGGCAGCAGCATCGACAGCAGGACGACCGAACCGACGTAGAAGATGCCGATCCGCCACATGATCGAGTTGATCGCCTTGGGCATGACCCGCGCCGGGTCCTCCGTCTCCCCCGCGGCCACGCCGACCAGCTCGACCGCGGCGTAGGCGAAGACCACTCCCTGGATCACCAGGACCAGCGGGACCAGACCGTTGGGCAGCACACCGCCCTGGTCGAGCAGCAGCGCCGGACTGGGCACCGTCCCGCCGATCGGCGTGCCCATCACCAGCAGCCCGATGCCCACGAACATGAACGCCACCAGCGCGCCGACCTTGATGATCGCGAACCAGAACTCCATCTCGCCGAACAGCTTCACCGACACCAGGTTCAGCAGGAGCACCGCCACCAGCGCCACCAACGCCAGAACCCACTGCGGGACGGGGGTGAACAGGCTCCAGTAGTGCGCGTACAGCGCGATGGCGGTGATGTCGGCGATGCCGGTGGTGGCCCAGTTCAGGAAGTACATCCACCCGGCGACGAAAGCGCCCTTCTCGCCCATGAACTCCCGCGCGTAGGACACGAAGGCGCCCGACGACGGCCGGTGCAGGATGAGTTCACCCAGCGCGCGCACCACGAAGAACGCGAACACACCGCAGACCGCGTACGCGATGGCCAGCGCCGGACCGGCCTGCGCCAGGCGCCCACCCGCACCCAGGAAGAGACCGGTGCCGATCGCGCCACCTATCGCGATCATGTTGATGTGCCTGGCTTTCAGGGACTTGCTGTACCCGGCGTCGCCGACGTCGACGTGCCGCGGCGGCGCGGACGCGCTCTCGCCCTGAAGGGTTCTGTCAGTCAAAGTTCTTCACTCGTTCCCGTGTTCGTCATCGCGCGGGTGTTGCGCGCGGGCGATCTCTCGGTTCGTCTCCGCCGATCGGCGGACGACTGGCCAAGCTTCGAGTCGGCACCGGGACCGGTCAACACATCGGGAACAAGATCGGGATTTACGGGCAGTTCCGCGAGTGCGCAGAGGAATCGCGAACCGGCGTCGCCGCTCGGATGAGCACCCGCGGGCGACACCTGGCAGCACCACTTTGAGCACGGCGAAGTTCGACGAGACCGCCCCGTCCGGCGATCGTTCCCCCGGAAACGCTCAGATCACCCCGGTTCGCACGCCGTGCGCCACCAGCTGCGCCCGGTTGCGCAGGTTGAACCGGCTCATCATCGCGTAGATGACGTTCTTCACGGTGCGCTCCGAGTAGCAGAGCTCCTTGCCGATCTCCTCGGTGTCCCAGCCCTCCGCCAGCAGCCGCAGGACGTCGATCTCCCGGGCCATGAAACCGGTGGAGTTCGGACCGCGCGGTTCCAGGACGTCCCGGTGCAGGTCCTCCACCTGCCGCAGCAGCTCGCCCAGCAGGTCGTTCGGCAGCGCCCCGCCGCGCTCGGCGGCGTCGCGGATCGCGCCGACCAGGCGCTCGCTGGTGACCGCGCCGCGGTGCAGCACCGCGACCACGCGGCACTCGACCAACCGCAGCAGAACGGCCCGGTCCAGCTGCCTGGTCACCAGCACCGCGGGCGCGGCCGACTCGGCGGCCGCCCTGCTGATGCGGGCCAGGACCTCCGGGCTCACGCGGTCCGCGGCGAAGACGAGCACGTCGACGTCGGCGGGGAACGGATCGACGGCGACGAACACGTCGGCGGTGCCCAGCAGCATCTCCGCCAACCCGGTCGAGGTGATGGGATCGGCGGCCCACACCGCGACCCGCACCTGCTCGCCGGGCGCCCGCGCAGCCGGGTGCACCGAGTGCGTTGCCGATTCGGCCTCGTTCATCGCGCTCTTCCTCCGACCTGCGTTGTGAGGGTGCTGGTTGGCGCGACGCCCGATCACCCGTTCCTCCCCGGTGCTTCCGACGGCACAACGCGCGAACCACATGACTCGAGTTTCCAACGCCGGGGTGGTCAACCGCGGTTTTGCCGCGCGCTCGCGGGAATCCCCTCATCGGGCCCGAGGATTGCGGGGGTCGCCTCCCGGCAGCCGGGGAAGTTCAGCGCGGCAGCGGCAGCCGGACGTCGAAACAACAACCGCCCGGCACGTTGTGCACCGACACGTGCCCTCCGTGTGCCTGCACCAGGCCGCGCACGATGGTCAGCCCGAAACCACCGCCCTGGTCCACCCCGGTGTCCGGCCGGTGATCGCGCCATCCCATGTCGAAGACCGAAGCGAGGTCCTGCGGCGGGATCCCGCCGCACTCGTCGGTCACCGACACCACCGCCCAGCCGTCCACCGCGCGGACGTCCACCGCGACCGCGGACCGCTCCGGGCTGCAGCGGATCGCGTTGTCCAGCAGGTTGTTGAACACGCGGGTCATGGACCGGTCGTCCACCACGACGGTGACCGGCTCGACCTTCCTGGCGCGCAACCGGATCCCGCGGTCGGCGGCCAGCACGGCGAGTCCGGCCACCTCGTCGCTGATCAGGTCGTCGAGGGCCACCTGACGGGGGTTCAGGCGCAACGTCCCGGTCTCGATCTGGGAGAGCTGGACGAGGTCGTCCACCATCCCGGTCAGGTGCTCGGCGTCCGCGCGCAGCTTCGCGACGTGGGCGCCCGGCTCGCCGTCCTCAATGGACTCCGACAGGGCCCGCAACCTCGCCAGCGGGCCGCGCAGGTCGTGCGAGATCCACGCGACCAGCTTGCGCCGGGACTGCTCGACCGCCCGTTCGCGCCGCCTGGACTCCGCCAGTTCGTCGCTGGTGATCCGCAGCTCCCGCGCCAGCTCGGCGGACTCCGCGCTCGGCGGGTCGTCCCGCAGCCGGAACCGCACGCGGGGCGCGTCGGCCAGCCGCCTGCCGCCCCGCAGCACCGACCGGGCGAGCAGCAGGCCGATGCCGAGCGAGACCGCACCGGCGACGAGGTTGGCCAGCAGCGTCACCGCCACCGGCACTTCGACGGACCGCGTGACGAGGACGACGGCGGTGGTGCTCGCGTTGGTCCCGCACGCGGTGATCACGATGACCGCGATCAGCGAGTTCCCGACCGGGCACCGCCGGAGCAGCCGCAGCACCACCGCGCCGACGAGTCCCACGCCCACCGATTCGCACACCGCGATCAGCAGGATCAGCGACGGGCTCACCCCGGACCACCGGGGCAACCGGGGCAACCGGGGCAACCGGGCGGATCGAACCGGTGGCAGGCGTCCCGCGCGGTCATCAACAGCTCGGGCTGCGACGGGTCGTCCTCGACCTTCTCGCGCAACCGGTCCTCCTCGGCAGCCGACGTCAACATGATCATCGGAGCCCCGGCTTCGGGCGTGCGGTTCGCGGCGGAAGCCGTCGAGCCCCGGGAGTGCGGATCGTGCCGTCCGGTCACGAGCCGTAGCGGATGACGTGCAGGGCCAGCGGGTCCTGGTCGAAGGACGGCTGCCCCTTCTCGGCCAGCGAGTCGATGAGCCGCACCTCGCCGCCCTCGTTGACCGCGACCAGCAGGTTGCCCACCGATTCCCGGCCGCGGAAGTCCCTGCGGCGGACCCACACCAGCGACTTCGAGCCCTTCGGCGTGCTGGCGAGCTCGGTCAGCGTCTCGCCCCAGCTCTGGTGGGCGGTGCTGCTCAGCGGTCGGCCGAGTTCGCTCATCGTGGGCTCGAACCACGCCGCGGCGGCGGGTGCCGGGGGTTCGGGAAGGCCGTCCTGCCGCGCGTCCCAGCCGGTCAGGTAGCTCCACGGGTCGTTGTTCGGCAGCCCGAACGGCGCCTCGCCCGCCGCTTTCGGAACCACCAGGGCGGCGTCGAGCATCTGGTCCCGCCAGTCGCCGGTCTCCTGGAAGCGCCGGGTGGTGCAGGCGAACAGCCAACCGCGTTCGGTCTCGTCCGCCGCGTCCGGCCGCACGACGACGACCGGATCCGGGTAGGTGTGCTCCAGCCAGCTGTTCGCCTTGGCCAGCGCGGATTCCAGGTCCGGTGCGGCCGTTTCCCAAGGCGCCCGGAGCACTTCGGTGCCGTCCGCGACGGGCCGGTGGAAGCGGGCCACCACCAGCTGCCCGATCTCGTCGTCGTCCAGCCGCGCCAGCGAACCCCGCTGCCCGTCCAGGAAGACGGCCCGGTCGGCGTCGTGGAGCGCGTACAGCAGGTGGCCGGTGATCTCCGTCCCGGACAGCTGCCTGCGCAGCCACACCGCGGTGCGCGTGCCCGGCCCGCCCTCCAGCAGCATCGACGTCACGTCCGCCCAGGTCGAGCAGGTGGACACCTCCGCGCTCGGGAAGTGCGCGGCCAGCATCCGGTCCCACCAGCCGGGTGCCTCGTCCAGCGGAGCCCACGGCAGCGCCGAGGCCGGGCGGCGGTCCACCGCGGCGTCCGTCGCGACCAGGCAGCTGCGCGCGTTGACCCGCCAGCGCCACGGCTGGGCGGAGTTCGTCGACCCGGCCAGGTTGAGCTCCTCGTCCAGCGGATCGGCGTTGGCGACCGGGAACGGCTGGCCGCCGTCCTTGGGCACCGCGATCGTGGCGGCCAGCAGCGGCTCGGCGGAGCCACCGGCGTAGTCGCAGCCGAACAGCTGGATCCGCTCGCCGTCGACCAGGGGCTGACCGCCGGTGAGGGTGACCAGGCCCCCGTAGGTGCGGTCCAGCCAGTCGGCGGCCCGGCGGGAGAGATCGTCGCTCATCGTCACCTCGGTCAATGCTCGTCCGGCAGTTCGGAGCTCTGGGTCTGTTCGGCCAGCGGCGGCAGCCACTCGCAGTGTGGGCCACCGGCGCCGCCCCGGGGCCCGCTCGACCGCCGCGCACGGGAAATCCCCCACCACCGCGCGCCGCTCCGGTTCATCCCAGCGACGTGACGTCCGCCGGTCGGAGATCCGTGGCCCGGACGAGTTCGGCCACCGCGTCGCGCGGCGCGTGCCCCGAACCGCGCAGCAGCACCGCGACGTCGTCGCTCCCCCGCCACCAGGGCGCGACGAAGGCCAGTTCCGCTCCCGAAGCCAGCCGCAGCACCAGGACCTGGCGCGCCTCCTGCTCGTCGGGGGACCGGAACACCTCCCCGATCAGCATCCCCAGGTACGCGTAGGACATGCCGACGCGCGCGACCGGAGTGCCCGGGAAGTCCCGCCACCCCACCGGGTGCAACCGGCGCAAGACCGGCTCGGGCCAGGGACGCTGCGCGTCCATCTCGTTTCGGACCGCGGTCAGGAACTCGCGCGCGGCGGCCTCACCGTGCGGTACCGGCACCACCTCGGCCAGGCCGGTGCCCGGTCGGATCGCGTCCTCCAGCGCCGCGTACTCGTCCTCGACCGCCAGGTATCCCAGCGGTTCGCGGACGAGCGCGCGGGCGATCCGGGCCGCTGTCGCGTCATCGAGCGCCGCGCCGGGCCCGACTCCTTCGAAGATGCCGTTCACGACACCGCGCCACGTCTCCACCGTGCACCGCCCTTCGTCCGGTCAGGCCTCTTCGATCTGGTCGTCGCTGATGGCCACGCCCTGCCTGCGGAAATTCTCAACGGTCTGCCAGGTGTGCCTCTCCTGGGGCCGGTAGTGGCCGCTGCTGTCCACGATCGACACGATCCGTCCCCTGTCGACCTTGATGAAACCCGCGCCGGAAGCGGGCCCGGCCGCGAGGAAGCTGGAGTGGTGGAACTGCCCCACCACCTTCCGCCCGGCGTAGATCCGGCCGGAGGCGTCCGCGACGAAGATCCGCTCCCCGTAGTCCGGGTCCCACTCGGAACCCCTGCTGATCGTGTGGAAGAGCTCGCCCCTGCTGTCGTAGAGGAGGCCGTCGGGGCCGATCGTGATCCGGTAGGCCTCGCGCTCCGCTTCGTTCAGGTACCGCACGAACGTGCCCAGGTGCGCGTACAGGCGATTTCCAGGCCGGTTCTCGCCCCAGTACCGCTCCGCCACCTCCAGCAGGTGCAACCGCGGTGGGGTCTCCAGCCGCGACATCACCTCGTCCGCCACCCACCGGTCCACCTCCTCCTGGATTCGGTCGTGGTCCGACGGGTTGCGCAGCAACTCCAACGCCACCCCGCGGGCCCGTTGCTCGTACTCGGCACTCCGCAGGATTCGCTCCTTTGCCCAGGCCAACCTGTACCGGGTGGCATTGCGCACGGCGAGTCGCGCGCCGTCGGAGTTCTGATCCGCTGGATGGGTGAGTTCGGCGAGAGCTCGGGCCGTCAGGACTGCCGAGTTCTGCGCCTCTGACCGTTCCCAGGCGATGTGGTGCACCTCGTCGCACTGCCACCGCGCTTCCCGCACGTCGTTGATGAGCTCCCGCGCCCAATCCCTGCCGATGCCGTACTTCCTGGCCAGTTCGGTGGAAGTGAGCGGGAAGCCGAAGTCCTCGGTTTCGAGCACGTCCTCCTGCGCGGCTAAGCCGATCACCTCAACGGCCCGTTCGCGGCTGATCCCGGAGAGCCGGGCCAGTTGGTCGGGGCTGTACGGCATGCCCGAGTTCGCGGCGCTGCGAACGTCGTCCCGCAAGTCGTCCAGGGCGACATCACCAGGCACCTCGGCACTGTCCCGGCGCTGCAACCGCAGGGCCAGTCGACCGAACATGTCGTCCAGGTCGTCGGCCGGTGCCCCGACCAGGAGGTCCGGGTCCAGGTCCGCGCCGGGCAACGGTGCCGCACCGCGCAGCGGCAGGAAACCCACCACCTCGTCCGGCCGCGGCGCCACCAGCACGCCGCGGTGCGGGTCCGGATATCTGACCGCACCGTCCTCGCCGGTCTCCGCGAGCACGCCGTGCACCATGCCGTTGGGACCGCGGAGGAACACCGCGCCCCGCGCGCCCGCCTGCTGGCCACCCATGTGCGCCTCGACCTGATCGCCGGAGGCCGCGACCGCCCGCGCCCCGAGGCGTTCCCGCAACGCCGACACCGTCATCGGACCGCCCGCGTCGGCCGCCACGGTGACACCCCCGGTGAGAGTGCGCTCCGCCGCGATCAACGCCAACCCGCAGTTCTCCGCGTGCCCCGGCACACCCCGCGCGTACTTCTCCGCGTTCACGCCCCACAACCGCGGATAGTGCGCCCGGAAGGTTTCGGGGGCGGACGAGGCGCCGCCGAAAACGCGCGTCGGCTCCAACTGCTCGTCCCAGTCGTCATCGGACTCCGCGCCGGTCTCGGAGTCCGAGACGACGTCCAGGTGGTCGGCGATCTCCGCACCCCACTGCGGGCCGTCGTCCGCGTCCTCGTCGGACGAGTCGAAATCCAGGTCGTCGTCGGGGTCCGTGAAGGACTCCAGGTCGGAATCCGCCGGCACGTGACGGGCGTAGTTGACGTGGCGCTCGGCCTCCTCGCGGCTGATGCCGTACCGCTCGACGAGTTCGTCGGCGATGTGCGGTTCCCAGGAGTTGCGGGCCTCCCGCGCGTGGGCGAGAGCGGCAGCGGACTTCTCGTGCGCGGCCGCTCCGGTGCTCATGCCGTACCGCTCGGCGAGTTGCTCGTCGGTGTAGGGCTTGCCGAGCCCCGCCGCCTCGCGCAGGTCGGCGCGCACATCCGCGCGCGCAACGGCTTCGATCACGCTGGCCGCGAACGACGTGGTCACGCGGTACTTCCGGGCCAGGGCTCCCCAGGTGTAGTGGTCACCGCGCCGCGCCGCCTCGCGCACATCGGCCTGCGCGGCGTCGATGATCGCGGCAACGATCTCGGCGTCTTCGTCGCGGAAGTACCTCTCTCCGACGTCGTCAGCGGTGTAGGGCTCGCGGCGGTCCGCCGCCGCGCGCGCATCGGCGCTCGCGGCACCGCGCCTGAGGCGCTGGGCCCGGTCGAGGGTGAAACCGAACTTCTCGACCAGGGCCGCGGCGTCGTCCGGCAACCGGGCTTCCGCAGCATCGGCCAGGTATTCGAGCGCGGCGGCCTCGGTCTGCTCGACGGCCCGCATCCGCGTCACGCCGTACTTCGCCGCCAACGCCTCCGGGGTGTGGGGCGCACGGCGGTCCGCCGCCCCGCGCACATCGGCCCGCATGACGGCATCGATGTGACCGTCCACGACCTCGGGGCTGGTTCCGTACCGGTGCGCGAGAGCCGCCACGTCGAGTTCGTCGCGGTCGCGGGTATCGGCGAGCACGGCCGCGACGATCGCCTCTTCGGCCGCTCCGCGGCTGATGTCGTACTTCCGCGCGAGTTCATCGGGGGTCCGCGGCTCGTCGCGGTTCGCCGCCGCGCGCGCATCGGCGCGCACAACCTCGGCGATCTGGTCGGCTGCCCACCGGTCGACGAGGTGGTACCTCCCGCCCAGTTCCGCTGCGGTGTAAGGCTCCCCGTGATCGGCTGCCGCGCGCACATCCGCCCGGGCGGTGAAGTTGATCAGGTCGAGCGCGCGCTGGTTGCCGATGCGGTACCTCCGGGCCACCGTGCGCAGGTGCGCGGCCGTGCAGTGCCTGCCCCCCGGCACTCCCTGGCGGCGCAGGTGGTTGACGAAGGCGGTTTCGATCCGGCCGGTGGCCCACTGCGGCGTCCTGCCGTACCGCGCGGCGAGAGCACCGGCGGTGAGCGGGCGACGGGCCAGCATCGCCTCCGTGACCTCGCCCGTCGCGGCGGTGTCGATCAGGATCTCGGCCTCCGCCGCGCTGATCCCGCTCGCTTCGGCGAAGTCCTCGGCGGTGTGCCGCCGGTCCACGTGCCCACCGCTCAAGTTGGCGACCACGTTGCTCGACACCAGGAAAACGGCCCGCTCGCGGCTGAGTCCGGATTCCACCAGGGCATCGACCCGGAGGAGATCACCCGGTGCGATGTTCTCGAACGGGCCCGACTCGCCGGTCCCCCTTCCCAGACCGTCCGCCAGGAGGATCCAGTCGCTGGCGGCGCGCACGGTGGCCACGCGAGCTGCGTCGATCTGGGCTTGGGCTTCCTCGGTGCTGAGGCCGTACCTGTCGGCGAGTTCCGCAGCAGTGGGGGTCGCGCCGCGGCCGTGCGCCTCCTGCGCATCCGCGAACGCCGCTGCGGGGCCGGTCCGGTGTTCGACCGCCTCGCGGCTGATGCCGTACCGGTCGGCCAGGTCGTCGCTGGTGAACAGGCCGCTGTCCGCGTCGGAGCGCACCAGCGCACCGATCCGGTCGAACGCCCACCGCCGGTCCTTGCCGTACCTCCCGGCCAGCTCGTCCGGGGTGCGCGGGCCGGGCACCGCGCGTGCGTAGACGGCCGCGGCGGAGCGGATCTCCTGCTCGGCCTCCACGAAGCTCAACCGGAAGTTCAAGGCGAGCCTGTTGGCGGTGTACGGGTTGCCGCCGCTGGCGAAGCCGTTCACCCCGGCACGCGCGGCGGCGCGGATCTCCTCCCGGGCCGATTCGACGCCGATCCGGTACTTCTCCGCCAGCTCTCCGGCCGCGTACGGTTGCCCGAACGCACTGGAGTGGTACGCATCGGTCTTCGCCGCGTTGGCGATCACGTCGGCCGCCTTCGCGACGCTGATCCCGTACGCGTCGGCCAGCGCCTCCGCCGACCAGGGCCTCTCGAAGTCGGCGTCGTCGCGGACCTTTTCCGCGGCGTTCAGCCTCGCGGCGTGCTCGACGGCGACCGCGTTCACGATCTGGCGATGCGCCCACCGGGCGTTCATGCCGTACTTCCCGGCCAGCGCCACGGCGTCGTACCACTCGCCGCGCCCCGCGGCCTCGATCACATCGGCGTGCGCGGCGGCGTCGATCTGGTCGAACGCCCACTCGCGGCTCTTGCCGAACTCCTCGACCAGGGTCTCCGCAGTCCGCGGCTGCCCGTCGGCCGCTGCCGCGCGCACCGCCGCCCGCGCGCGCGACTCCTCCGCCCCCGCAAGGACGGGAGCGGCGTACTTCGTGGGCCCGAACGCGGCCGAGGTCTGCGAATCGTTCAGCGGCCCCGACCAGAAGGGCTCGCTGTTGATCAGCGCGTGAGCCCACTGGCGGCTCCTGCCGTACCTGGCGGCCAGGTCATCGGCGGTGATGGAACCGCCGCCCTCCACGACCTGCCGGACGTCCGCGACCGCGGCGGCGTCGACCAGGCTCACCGCGCGGTCCCGTTCGACCCGATGCTTCCCGGCGAGCTCGTCCGCCGTGAGCGCCCGACCGGCCTTCGCCGCCTCACGCGCGTCCAGGAACGCCGCCGCGGAGATGCAGGCCGAGACGTCCCAACCGCGATAACCGAACTTGGCGATCAGATCCTTGCGGCTGTAAGGCTTTCCGGCGTCCGCGGCCGCGCGGATTTCGGAGACCGCCGCGGCCTCGACCAGACCGGTGGCCTGCGTGCGGCCGACACCGAGCGACTCGGCCAGTGCGGCGATGGCACCGGGTGCACCGGGTTGCGGCTCGGCCGCGCGCAACCGCGCACCTACGGCGCGGACGAGCATATCCCGCGCCCACGCGCGATTCCTGCCGTACTTCTCGGCCAATTTCGAAATCCGTTGCGATCTAACGGGATTCGACGAGTCGAGCACGTCTGCCAGTGCGTCGGAGTCGATCTGGTCGAACCGGGCGACTCGCGCCAGAGCATCGTCGGCGCTGCGAATCGTCCGGCCGCCTCGCTCAGCACTGCCCTGGACGTGCCGGTTCCGGTCGCCGCGCACTCGCCGGGCCAGCCGGTCGAACAGGCCGCTGCTCCCAGCCGGCGCCCCCACCAGGAGCTTCCGGTCCACGGGCGCACCCGCCAGCGGCGCCGCACCGGTGCGCAGGAGCGGGACGTACCCGACGACGTTGCCCCGGTCGGCGTTGGCCATCGTCCCGCGATGCTGATCCGCGAACCGGACGACGCCGTCCTCGCCCCGCTCGACCAGCACGGCGTGCACCATGCCCCGCCCGGGGCCCCGCAGGAGCACGGCTCCGAACGCTCCCTCGGGCTGCGCCCGCGTGTGCGCCAGGACCTGCTCGTACGACGCCTCCACCGCAGGAGCCCCGAGGTTGTCCGCCAGGAACCCGACGGTGCTCGGGCCGCCCTCGTCGGCGACGACCGTCACGCCCCCGGCGAGGGTCCGCTCGGCCGCGATCAACGCCAGCCCGCAGTTCCTGGCCCGTCCCGCCTCGCCCCGCGCGTAGCCGTCCTCGTTCACCCCGCGCAGTGCCGGGAAGCGGTGCCGGTAGTACGCGGCGGCGTCGACCTCGCTGGGGAAGCTATCGGCGGTGACCACCGAACCAGCGGGCATCGACGGCCACGCCCCGGCGGCCGGCAGGTCGGCGTCGGTGTAGGCGGGCGGCGCGGTCTGGTCGGGGCTGCCGGGCGGTGAGCTGTACGCGGGCGGCCCCGCGTAGCGCGGGAGCGGGACCCGGGTGTCCAGCGCCAGCTCCCGGAGCTGCTGCACCTCCTCCTCGGAGTACCGGGTGTAGCCGTAGACGCCCGCGGTGCCGTCCGGCCGGTAGGTGAGCCAGCCGCCGTTGTAGCTGACCGCGATGGTGGACTGGCCGGGGTGCGGCGACCTGTCCGGCGGCATGGCCCACGTCGTGCCGCCGCCGACGTGGAAGGTCGCGGGATCGCCGTGCCGGTGGGCCTCCTCGGCGAACCGCGCCACCGCGTTCGGCCCGGTGGCGTCGGCGAGGAAGACGATCTCGGCATCGGGGTTGTAGGCGCGGAGGGCCCGGTATTCGGGGGTCTCGCGGAGGATCTGGTGGAAGGTGCGGCTGGACACGCCGATGTCGGCATGTCCCTCCCCGCTCCCCACCCGGAGCCGGAACCGGTCCTGGTCGGTGCCGATGGCGAACCAGATCGGATCACCGCGCCACGGCGCCCGGACGTCGCCGCTGGTGTGGGTGTTGCGGTCCCGCATGGGGTGGAGCAGCGGGTCCGGGACGGGCTCGTGGGGCAGCGTGCGCATCACCCGGTCCACCCGCGCCATGCCCAGCGCCCAGCGGCTCAGCGCCTCGTGCGAGGTGGGCTGGGTGCCGAAGCTGAGGATCTGCGCCTGCCGTTGCGCGTTCACCGCGAGCAGGCGGAAGACGTCCTCCGCGCGGAATTCGAGCGGCTGACCGCTGGCCAGGTCGTACCCGCGGTGGAGCGCTCCCTCCGCGCTGCCCGTCTCGGGGTAGAGGTGCGCGAGCGGCGATCCCGGCGGGGGTCCCGACTGCTCCGCGCTGTCCAGCGCTCGTTCTACCGCGCGGATCCGCGCGACTTCCTCCGCCGTGTACTGGGTTTGCTCGTGCACGACCCGCTGGCCCCCGGGGTGGTGGCTCTCCCAGCCGTGGTTGCCGCCGACGACGATCGCCGATCGGACGCCCGGTTGCGGGGGGACGATCGCGTAGGGACCTCGGGGGGAGAAGACGACTGCGTCACCGCCGTCCTCGTGACCGGTGCGGGCGAAGAGGCCGGGCCCCGGAGCGTTCTCGTCGCTGTTGTGGACCAGGACGATCTCGCGGGCCGGGCGACCCGCGAACCAGCCCCGGTCCTCGGCGATGCGCCACAGCTCGTCGCCGGTGACGTAGACGGTTTCGGACTGGTCGCCGCGGCGCAGCGGCACGGCGAAGACCTCGCCGTCCGACCCGACGAAGAACCAGGCCGGACGGTTCCAGGGCGCGTCGACGTAGCTGCCGGGGCGCAGCATCGCCGAGTTCGCGCGCACCGCGTTCTCTCCCGGGAGGGTGCGCAGGACGTCGTTCATGCGCACGAACCCGGCGGCCCACTCGCGCACGGCGTCCGAGACCTGCGGCATGAGGTTGACGACGGCCGACTCGCCCGCGGCGTTGGGCACCACCTCGAAATCGACGTCGCGGGTGTTGAAGATCGCGGGCGTGCCCCGCCCGTCGAAGCCGAACCGGATCGCCGGATCGGGAGTGCGGTCGCCCGTCGCGGGCTCGGTTCGCGAACCGGGGTTGGCGTTGGCGGGTGCCGCGTCGTCCCTGATCGCGCCGTTGACGGTGCCGACCGTCAGGCCGTCGAAGCGGCCGACCATGGTGCCGCGGACGATGGCGTCGCGGACCGAGATCTCGCCCTGCACGGCCCTGGTGCCCCGCGAGAGGGTCGTGACCGTGCCGTCGATCGAGCCGACGAAGCTGCCGACGAAGGTGCCGTTGACGACAGCGTCGACGACGCCTGCGAAGGGTTCGCCGAAGGTCCGGTCCGTGACCTGCTGGACCGGCGCTCCGCGATCCGGCGAGTCCGCGTGCGGGCGCCGCAACAACAGACCGTCATCCGCCACCGTCCTGCGCCCGGAGTCCGGCAAGCCCGCATCCCGGCGCTGCAACGACGGCCGCGCACCACCAGCCACCCGACGCGAACCGCGCCGATCACCACCACCGGATTCCCCCGCCGGAGCCCCGGAATCCGGCAGACCCGCATCCCGGCGCTGCAACGACGGCCGCACACCACCAGCCACCCGACGCGGATTGCGCTCACCGCCGCTACCGGAGTCCTGGGCAGGCATTCCGACCAGGAGGTCCGGGGCCAAGTCCGCACCGGGCAACGGCTCCGCGCCGTGCAGCGGCAGGAAACCGACCACGTTGTCCGGCCCGGCATCGGACATCACACCCCGCTGCGGGTCCGGATATCTGACGATCCCGTCCTCGCCGGTCTCCGCGAGCACGCCGTGCACCATGCCGTCGGGGCCGCGGAGGAACACCGCTCCCCGACCGCCCGGCTGCCCGCTCATGTGCGCGTCCACCTGGTCGAACGTCGCCTCGACGGCGCGCTGCCCGAAGTGCTCCCGCAACGACCCGACGGTCACCGGACCACCCGCGTCGGCCGCCACCGCGACACCGCCGGTCAGGGACCGCTCCGCCGCGATCAGCGCCAGGCCGCAGTTCTCCGTGTGCCCCGGCAGGCCTCGCGCGTAGTTCTCCGCGTTCACGCCCCGCAACTGCGGGTAGCGCGCCCCGAACTCCGCCCTGCCGGAGTCCTCGGCGGTGTCCGGCCGGTCGGGTGTTTCCAGCCAGATCTCCACCTCGGTCGGGCCGCCGGAGCGCACGAAGTGCGGCGCCACGTCGAGGCCGAGATCGCTTCGGCCCAGCCGTTCGGCGCGCGGCGTCGCCGACTGCGCCAGCCTGACCAGGCGATCCAATTCCTTCGCGGCGGAGGAGAAATCGTCGGCCGCCCGGGAGGAATCGACGTCACCGTGCACCCGGTAGCGCAAGGTCGGTCGCGCACCGGAGGCGCGGGCGTCCAGCACCTCCCGCGCGAGCTTGTACAGCTGGTTGCGCTCCCCCACCGGAAGCCGGTCGGCGTTGGCGGGCACGACCACGCGCGCGTCGGGTTCGACGCCGCGCAGGCCGGGGTCCTGCCGGGCGTGCGCCAGTTCCTGGTCGTAAACCCGCTTCGCCCGCCAGAAGGCCGCCGCCGCGCGCTGCTCGGCTTCGGTGGCGTCCCGGAAGGCGAGTTCCGCCGCCACGTCGGCACCCAGGTCACCGTCCTGGTCGCCCGGCCCGAACGGGTCGGCGGCGCGCCGCCGACCGCGTGCCGCCGTCCACTCCGCGTCCCGCGCGGCGAGTTCCTGGGTCGCTTCGACCAGCGGCGCGGGCAGCCGATCGGTCCGGTCCGAGCGGCGGACCTGGTAGCCCTGCTCGAAGTCGACGTCCACCACGGCGGTGCGCCGCGTGCTGATGGTCGAGGTCGGCTCGGCGACGAACCGGAATCCGGCGCCGTGCAACCACGAGCTGGTGATCCCGTCCTCGGCGGGCCGCGCACCGGACGCGGGCAGCTCGCCGCCACCGGATTCGTCGTCGTCCTGGTGCTCGTGCTCGGATCCTCGCGCACCGAGCGGTTCCATCGGCAGCGACCAGTCGCCCATCGAGCCGAACGGCTGGCGGTCGGGGTAGCTGGCCGAGTCCGGGTGCTGGGGCACGCCCGCCGCGACGAAGGGGAGCGCGACCACCGCGTTCGCGCTCTCCGAACCGACCTCGGCCTCGGACGTGCTGGACGAGGTCCTGGCGCCGCCCAGCTTGATCCGGCCGCTGGCGCCCCTCAGCTCGCCGTGCCCGGGGAGTTTGGGGTGCACGCCCAGTTTCAGCCCGAGCCCCGGCGGCAGCTCCAGCGGCACCGCCTCGGTGCCGTGCGTGCCCTTGATCGCGCTCACCCGACCCGGGGTGAGTTCGGCGCGCAGCATCCGGCGGGTGTGCGAGTCCACTTCGCCGCCCGCCACCTCGATGGCCCGCTCCGCCGCGCGGACCAGGTCGGCGACCTCGCCCTTGAAGTCCACCACCCGGAACTTCGCCGGGTCGTCCGGCAGGACCTCCGGGGTACCGGCAGCGCGCCACTCCGCCAGGTTCCGCTCGGTCGCGTCCTCGGCGGACCGCACGACGATGTCACCTCGGCGGGATTTCGCCCCCGCGTCGGGAATCGCGGTGTCCTCGACCGGGGTGTGCGCGGTGACGGTGCGGGTGTCCGGTGCCGCCGCGATGCGCTCGCCGTGCCGCTCGATGCGCACGTCGAACAGCACCTCCGCGCGGTGCTCGGCCAGCGCGCCCGCCACCGTCTCGGTGTGCACGTGCTCGGTCGCCCGGTCGCTCTTGGTCTGCCGGGTCTGCTTGAGCCATTCGAAGACGTGCCCGAGCCCGAGGCCGGAGTTGCCGTAGGCGGCGCCGTGCTCACCCGGCTTCGACCCGGATTCGGCCACGGCGGAGTCGTTCTGGAACATCCCGGCCGGGACGACGACGGTGAACATCTCGGCGAGCACCCTGGTGAACTTGTGGCTGGAGCTCGTCTTGAACGTCGCCTTGCTGGCCCTCGCCAGCTCGCCGTGCTTGATCCCGACCGGCTCCGGCGTGCCGCGCAGCTGGGCGTCGACGCGCAGTTCGTAGGTCTCGCCACCGAGCCTGCCGTGCAGCCGCAGCGGGGTGCCGGTACCGCCATTGGCCAGGTCTCCCAGGGATGCCTGGAACTGCGACAGGTAGCGCTCGGCCTCGCGGGGGTTGTCGTGTTCGCCGTCCAGCGACGAGGACGGCAGCAGCGCGTCGGCCTGCTCCTGGCCGAGGCGCCGCACCAGTTGTTCGCGCAGCGGCTCGATGGCGTTGGTGAGGTCGATCGGCTCGGTCACGCCGTCAGCCCACTCCGGGGAGCCGATGTGATGTCCTTCCGGCACCGGGCTGAGCGCGTCCGGATCGGTGGGCGGCTCCGGTGCCGGTGCCGGTTCCGGTTCGGGGGTCTCGGCGGCGCGCCGCGCGTCCTCCTCGGCCTGCCTGATCCGGATCTCGTGCAGCTGCTCGTCGTCCACCCAGACCCGCGCGGCGCCCGGCAGCTCGAAGCGCTCGGCGGCCCGGCCGACCGGCTTCGACCGGAACAGGCGCCAGCGGTCCAGGTTGCCCCGGCTGGCCGTCTCGACGGCCATCGTGGCCTCCACCGTGGCGGAGATCAGGTGCATCCGCCGGGGTTCCCCGGACACCGAGCGCTGGTGGGAGACGGCGGTGCTGTGGCCCTCCTGGTGGCCGAAGCTGCTCACCCACAGGCTCAGGTCGTGCAGGAGCAGGCCCATGCCGTGGGCGACGGTGCCGGGGGTGTGGTTGGAGGTCTCGCTCGTCGGGATGAAGGCGGGTTCGATCGCGTTGCCCGCGGTCCAGGTGCCGCCAAGCTCGCTGCTGGTGGTGCTGCCGCCCCGCACCGACCGCTCCGCGGGCTGCCACGCGGTGTCCAGGACCTCCGGATCGCGGAGCCGCAAGGACACCGCGGCCTTGGCCTCCGCGTCGGCCCGCCTGCGCTTCAGGCGGAACCCGTCCAACCGGATCTTGCGGTTGAAGGCCCGCCGGTCACCGCGCAGCGCCTCCAGCGAGATCGCCTGGTCGATCAGACCGGAGTTGTCGCTGTCGGCGAAGAAGGCCTCGTCGGAGGCGGCCCTGCCCACCAGCTCCCGCAGCTTGTCGCGCACGTGCCCCAGGCCGTCGATGCGCACGATCGGCAGGCCGTCGAGCTTGCGGGACGCGCCGCGGCGCAGCTCCTCGCTCCGGTTGATCGAGACGTCGTCGAGCCGCGTGCCGTTGACCGGTGCCACGTCGGGGCGCTGGTTCCCGTGCGAGGCCGGGAGTTCGAGGATCACGTCGAGGGTGACGCTGCCCGGTTCGCGCCCCTGCTCGGCGGCCTCGGGGTCCACGATCGTCAGCGGCGACCGCTCCCGGGCGTCCTTGCCGGGCGAGCCGACCGTGATGCCGCGAACCAGGTCGTTGTGCGGGGACCAGTAGCTCCCGGACGCGGTGAGCTTGACCCGCGCGCGGTACCGCCGCATCGGTTCGGGCCGCACGTCGCCGGACTCGTCGAAGTCCCTGCCGCGAACGCCTCCGCTGAAGAGTTCGGTCTCCTGCGCCGTTCCGGAGGTCTTCGACCGGTCGTAGTAGACCCTGTGGTGGCTGGTCAGCATCCCGGTGCCCGCCAGCGACACGTACGCGCGGGCGATGAGGCCACCGGCCAGCGTCCAGTTCCGGGCCTTGGTGTGGCCGCCGCTCTCGGTCTCCGAGAACTTCTCGGCCGTGACGGTTCCGTCGGCCGGGCCGAGGTCCTCCAGGTCGCCTTCCAGGCTCGCGGCCACCTGGACCGAGGCCTGGTAGTCGTGGCCCCAGCCGGGTTCCGGTTCGAGGTCCAGCACCAGCGGCCGCCGGTCGACGAGCATGTCCGGTGCGCGACGGGCCAGCTGCTCGGCGGAGATCCCGTCGCGGATCGCCTCGCCCCTGGCCAGCTTCCGCTCCTTCTTCGCCGAGATCCCACCGGCCAGGGCGGGGTCGTCGAACCCGGTGACGAACCCGGTGTCCCGCCACTTCCACCGGTGGTGTCCGGGCAGCTCCGCCGTGGAGTCCCGCAGGATCTTGCTCAGCAGCTCGCTGGCGCCGTCGAGCTGCAGCGCCGCGCGGGCCGCGGTGTCGGCCACCTCCTGGCGTCCGGGCGTCCCGTCCGCCGCGGCGGCGCTGATACCGGCGCGTTCGGCGTCGGCCTGCTTCGCCCAGTGGTAGCCGCCCACGGCTCCGGCGAAGGTGACCGGATCACGCCCGGGCTTGCGGAACTGCCAGTCGTAGCGCGTGTAGTAGCGCGTCAGCGGGCCGGTGTAGGAGCGGGTGGTCTCGGTGCCCGCCTCGCGGCTGTGGTCCTGCGCGTGGCCGCTGCCGTGCCCACCGCTGGCGAACGCGCCGCCGCCGACCGACGCCATGCCCACGTCGAAGCCGGGACCGCCCGCGGCCGAGACGCTCACGTCGTGGCGCACCTCGTTGGAGCCTTCGGTGGTGGCCTTGGTCGAGGTGGTCTCCTCGAACTGCGCGCCGTCGATGTCCTGGTCGAAGTAGACGCGCCGGGCGATGACGCGCATCTGCACCTGCTGGCCCTTGGTGCTCAGCAGCCGCTTGAGCGGATTTCCCCTCGGCAGCAACGAACCTGAGGACACCCAGCCGTGCCCCCCCGCGGCCTGCTCCGGGGTCGCCGCCATCTCCGCCAGCCGCTGCTTGACGTTGCCGGAGCTGACGAACGCCCGGAGGGTTCGCTGGGCGCTCTTGCTCAGCGGTCCGACGTAGGAGTGGACCTGCTCGAACACGCCGCCGCGATGCGGCAGCGGTTTGCCCCGGTACTGGCCGCGCGCGTTGCCGTGGACGACGACGTCCTCCAGCGCGGAAGCGGGCAGCGACGCGGGCACCGGGACCTCGCGCCCGTCACCGTCGAGCCCGATGGGCACGCTCAGCTCGACCGACACCAGGGTTTCGCCGCCCACGGACCGGCCGACCATGATCCTGGGCAGGGTCGGCGTCCCGTCCCGATCGAGCCTGCTGAGGGTGAACGTGGCCGGGGCGCGCACCGACCGCATCCCCCGGAAGCCGGTTTCGCTCGTGGTCTTCGCCGGGAGCGCGACGCTGGTCCGCACGCTCTGCGAGTTCTGCTGCGAGTTGCTGCGAACGGTGGCCGGGGCGGTCGGCGCGTTGGCGGAGCCGGTCACGAACAGGCCCGGGACCATCGGGAGGAAGAAGAGCCACCGCGACATCGGGGTGCGCGTGTAGGTGGTGGCGGCGGTGGAGGTCCGGGTCCGCTCGCTCTCCGCGGAGCGCGTCCCGGCCTCGGCGCTGGTCGGCTCGGCGGCCGACAGGTCCACATCGGCGCTGATCAGGATGCGTTCGCCGCCCAGGTTCACCTCCCGGCCGTCCATGAACGACTCGAAGTCGTTGCGCACGGCCGCCCAGAGGTCCGCGAGCTCCTTTGTGGACGGTTCGCGGCTGGCCAAGCTCTTGGCGGCGGCGACGACCCGGTCGGCGCCTTCGGTGCGGGTGAGCTGCTTGCCCGCACCGAGCCCCCGCCGCCGCGGCAGGCGCAGCCACCCGCGGCGGCGTGCCGGGGGTTCGGTGTGGCCCGCGACGACGGGGGCGTCGCGCGGCGGAGCGGTTTCGCCCTCGTCACGGCCCCGAGCGGTCTCCCCTTCGCCGTCGTGGTGCTCCGCGCCGCCGCGGTCGTGTTCGCCGATCGGTTCGTCCGTCGGCGCTTCGGCCGGGGTGGGATCGGTGCCGGTGCGGCCGGGCAGCTCCAGCGAGTCGACGCCGCGCTGCCTGGCGGTGTCGAAGAGCTCCCGCAGCATCGGGCCCGCCACGTCGTCGTCCGGGCGCGGGCCGTCGTCGCCGGTCAGCAGCCGGATCACGTCCTGGCGGTCGGCGTGCCCGGCGAACGGGCCACCGCCCGCCAACCGGTCCAGTTCGCGCGCCACCGCCAGGTCCTGCTCGTCCAGGTGCCTGCTGGCGTCCAGGCCGTACAGCTCGCGCACCCGGTTCCGCTCGGCGGTGTCGGCGTGACCGGGCTCCCCGATCTCCTCGCCCAGCTCGACGGTCAGGTCCGGGTGGGCCGACCGCAGGTCGGCGACCAGCTGCTCGGCCTCGGCGCGGGTGAGGCCGGGCTGGTCGTCGTCCTTCGCCCCGACGCGGCCCCAGTTGACCACCGCCTTGTCCGCGAGGGACAGGTCCAGCGGGCCGTGGATCTGCGCTTCCAGGAAGTCGTGCGTGCTCGGGCCCGGAGCGTCCTTCAGCCCGGGGTCGTAGCGGTAGTCGGTGGCCTCGGCCACGAGGTGCCGGACCAGCCTCTCGTCGCCGTAGGCCAGCAGCGGGTACAGGTGGTCCTTGTCGGTGTAGCTGACCGCGTTCGTGTCCGGGTTCACGTCCACCGAGTCGCCCGGTGTGAACGTGCTGCGGGCGCGGACCTCGTCGTTCCAGTGCAGCACCACGGTGCCGTACTGCACGGCGGAGCCTTCGGTTCGGCTCGGCGGGATCACCGCGCTGTAGCGCGGCATCTCGGCCGGGTCCGCGACCGTCGTGCCGTCGCCGCGCTGGAAGGCGGAGGAGTAGCCGAACAGCCATTCCGCCTTGGCGCGCTGGCTGACGTCGGTGGAACCCTGCGAAACCCCCGTCTCCCACAGGTTCCGGATCGGCTGCCCTTCGGAGAGCAACCGCATCAGCGGGGCCTGCCCGCCCCTGCCGTCGGGCACCCTCCGGTTCGGGAACAGGTTCGTCACGATGGGCCAGGACTTGAGCTTCTCGTGCGCGGCAGCGGCGATCTCGGCGCGCTCGGCCTTGCTGGTCCCGCCGTAGCCGTCGCTGAGCCTGCGGATGCGGGCGATGGCCCTGGCACGATCGCGCTCGTGGAACTGCGCGCCGCGCAGCTCCGCGGCCATCAGCGCCCACGACTGCGCCGGGGTCAGCTGGTCCCAGCCCGGCCGGTAGTTCGGCGATCCGGGGTCCCGCGCCTCGGCGAGCCGCACCACATCCGCTCCGTCGGGCACCATCCAGCGGCTCTCGTTCACCGGGTCCTCGACGTCGTCCAGGTCCCGGCTGTGCATGCTCAGCGGGAGCGTGCGCCCATCGTCGAGGACCTCGATCTTCCGGCCGCCCAGCGGCGGTTCGGCCCGATCGCTCTCCGCACCGGGGGTCGTCGCGTCCTCCCCGGCGATGTCCACCGGGGAGTGCACCGGCGCCAGGACCTCGCCCGAGGCCACCGGCGAGAACCACACCTCCAACGGATCACCCAACGCCGCCAACGACCACGACTGCCCGTCGAAATACACGACCTGATCGCCGCGCTTGTGCACCGTGAAGAAATGACCCCTGCCGTCACCGAAGTCCGCGTACACCAGCCCGACCGGGCCGTCCTCCTCGCGTGCGGCCCGATCCGTCACATCGTCGTAACCCCGGCCCTGACGCGCCATCGGCGGCAAACCCGACTCCGGCACCCGATCCCGATGCACCACACCACTCGGACCCGCCTCGAACTCCCGAGCCCGCTCAGGGTGCGCGTCGGCGTTCAACGTTTGAATCGACGCCGCGAGGCAATTCGTCCGATGCCCCGGGACGTTCGCGGCGAAGCTGTCCCCGTTCACCCCGCGCACGTGCGCGAAGTTCTCCCGCACGAACGCAGGCTCCCCGGCCGGATCGTCCGCGAAGGACTCCGCCGACACCGGCGAAACCTCGCGCTCCGCAGCCACTGCGTCGTCGAAGAGCTTGCGCAGCGCGTCGAACTTCTCCTCGGACGCGCCGGAGGTCTGTTCCGAGACGTACGCGTAGCGGCGACCGCCGTCCGCGGGCACCAGACCGTCGTCGTCGGTGGCAAGGCCTTTGAGCTGGAGGTAGCCCGCATCGACCTGGCCGGTGGTGTCGTTGACGAACCGCGCGAACCTGGTGTAGGAGGAGAAGTCCGCCTGGTAGTACTGGTGGAACTCGTGGAAGAGGTTCCGCACGTCCACCGCGGTGGGGGCGGTGCCGTCCGGGCGCTTGGCGCGGTGGGCCAGGTCGCGGACGAAGTCGTACACCCCCTGCGCGTCGACCCCCATGTCGCGCATGTAGAACCCGAACGGGTCGGAGTCCACCACGGCCCTGGCCAGCTCGAACTCCCGCCGGTTGTTCCACAGGCCCTCGTGCCGGTTCAGCTGGCTGACGGCACCGCGATGCTCGGGCTCGCGGTCGTGCTGGTGCTGGGCGTCGCCGAACTGCTCCTTGGAGTTCACCTTCTCCATGTCGTGGAACAGGATCGCCTTCGCCAGGGCGTCCCGGGAGACGAACCGGCCGGAGTCGTCGTCGTAGCTGGTGAGCTGGAGGTACTGGTTGAGCACCATCTGCGCGTGCTCGCCGAAGGTGTTGGGCCGGTCCTTGCCGCTCGGCCGGTAGGGGCTGCCGTCCCGGCGCGCCACCAGCTCGTCGAACTTCCGCCGGATCTGGTCGTGGTAGTCGGTGACGTCCCGGTCCAGTTCGGACACCAGCTGGTCGAGGATCGTCTTCGCCGAGCGGCCGTCCGGATCGGCGAGCTGCTCGGCGATCGTGCCGCTGAGGGCCTCGCCGATCCGCCGGTGGCCGGCGAACACACCGGGCGCGTGCCGCTGGGTGTAGCCGACCGCGTTCTCGGCGCGCCAGCGCCCGAACTCGTTCGCGAACGGCTCGCCCCGCACACCGCTTCGATCCTCGTTCAGCGCGGACTCGCGGGTGTTGAAGTCGACCTCGATCCGCCTCTCATCGGTGGCGATGGACGCACCGATCTCCGCCTGGGTAGCGATCTCGGGAACCTTGGCCATGAAGGCATTGACCTCGTCCCGGGTGACGGTGGTGAACGTCGACCGCTCCAGGGTCCGCGGGTCGTTCAGCACCTTCGCCACCAGGCCGCCGATCCGCTCCCGTTCGCCCCTGTCGATCATCTTCAGCACGGGGTCGCCATCGATGGCGTCCACGATCTTGACGGCGATGTCCCGGGCGGAACCGGCGAAGAACGACTTGAGATCCGCCGCGGACAACCCCACCAGGTCCACGTCGGTGATCTTGGCGAGCGCGCGCGGCCCGACCTCCTCGGTCAGCCTCCTGCTGATCGCCTCCCGCCCGAGACGGGGCGAGGACTCGCGCAGGAAACGCTTGAAGGCGTCGTCGGACTTGATGTCGTCCACGACGGCCGACGCCAACCGGGCACCTCGCTGCCCGGACAGGTAACCCGCCTTGGCCGGTTCCTTCGCGTGGATCTCGGCACCCAGTTCCCCGCCGAGATCGCGCAGCGCTTCCTCCACCTTGGGCCTGACCCAGTCGTCCCGCAGTCCGGCGCGGAACCGGTCCAGCTCAGCCTCGTCGGCCGTGTTGCCCAAGACCTTCCTGGCGAACTGGTCCACGGTCTTGTCGACCGCTCGGTTCGCCGCGATTTCCGCCACCGCGGCGACGAAGTCCGGATCGGCGACGGCCAGCCGAACCTGGTCGAGCGAGGGCCGCACGTTGTTCTGGAACCCGAACCTGCTCTTGTGCGCGCGCTGGTTGCTGACGTCGTTGAAGGCGGAGCTGATCGCCCTTCCCAACCCCGAGTCCTCGATGCGGATCGCATCTGGCGCCACGTCCATCCGGACCCTGGCCGGCCCCTTGTCATCGGCGGCCGCGAGCGCATTCGTGATCGCGTCCGCGACCTGCCGGACGTTCCGGCTGCCAGGACCGTAGGTGTTGATGAACGCGTTCAGCTCCGCCGTGCGCTCAGCGGGCGATTTCCGCTCCGGACCGCCCTTGGAACCGGGAGCCGAATCTCCTGGCGGGTGGAAGTGCGCCTCCGCCGAGTTGTTCCAGGTGTGGAAGTGCTGGCCCAGCTTCCAGGCGAGTTCCCGCAGCTCCTCGGCGCTGTTGCGGAACTTGTTCTGCCACCTCCCGTTCTTCTCCTCCCACTTGAACCACGGATCGTTGTCGCGGCCGAGCGCGGTGGAGTCGAAGTCGGGGCGCAGGCCGAGGCGGACGTACAGATCGGCGATGTCCTCCTGCCGACCGGCGACCTCGCGCATCCGGTAGTCGTGTCCGCCAGGCACGTACGTGACGAGCGAACCCTTGAGTGCGTGCTGTTGGAGCTGTTCGAAGTCCTTGCCGCGCAAGCCGAACTGGTTGACGTCGCCGCGCTGGTCGGTGTTGAGGGACAGCTCGTTGTCCTTGGCCACCGATTCGGGGACGGATCGCGTGCTGATCTCGGTGAACTTGTCCAGCGGAACCAGGTACGACCTCAGCACCGGCTGCATGCCCGGTTCGCGGTTGATGTCGTGCTCGTACTTGGCCATCCACTGGATCGCCCGCAACGGCCGACCGCCACCCGCCCAGAAGACGCTCTTCTCAGCGCCGGTGAACGGCTCGACCCTGCCGTCCGGGTGCTGGTGCACGTCCTTGAAGCCGGAGCCGGTGGTGACCGGGTTCAGGACGGCGGTGTACAGGCGCACGTAGTGCTCGCCCTTGATCGTCTCGACCTCGAACTCGCCGCGGTGGATGACGTGCCGCTTCCGGTCGCCCGACCGGATCACCGTGGAACCCGGGTAGCTCACCCCCGGACGGCCGATGTGCACCGTCCCGCGGGTGCCCAGGTAGGTGTCCGCCCCCTGGATCGCGGACCTGGCGATGTGGACCGGAAGACCGGTTTCCGGGCCGTGGCTGTCCCACGTTCCGTCGGGGTTGAGCACGTGGACCCGGATGTCGGCGGCGTGCGCGAGAGCGGCGAAGTCGGTGTTGTCGCGGTTGCGCGCGGCGAAGTCGTTGATCTTGCCCGTGATCCGGGCGTGCTCCCCGGGCGCGTTGTCCGGCACGCTCCGGGCGACGGCTTCGCGGAAGTTGTCGTGGACCGCGTCGCCACCCGGGAAGACCGCCTCCACGCCGTGCCGGTCGAGGATTCTCCGCTGCTCGGGGGTGATGTGCTGCTCGGGCACGGCGGTGTCGGGCCGAGTGCGGCCGTTGACCGGCGCCGACGCCCGCGCGGGCGTGTTGTCCCGATCCTCGGCCGATGTCTTCGGCGGCTCGGCGAAGAGAGCTTTCTGCGGGCTACCGCCGAAACCGCTCGGTGCGACGGTCCGGTTCAGCGCCGGTGAACGCTCCTGCCGGGTCTCCGAACGGCTTTGGACGTCCTTCTCCGCCTCCGGTTCGCCACCGCGCTTCGGCATCGCCGCCTCGCCAGGCCTGGTCGTCCCCGTTTCGCTTCCGGAGGAAACCGGGGGCGGTGCGCCGCGCTGCGGCGGAGGTTGGCCTTCCGCGGGCGCATCGTCCGCCCTCGCCCCATCGGACAGCTGAGGCGAGGGACGTTCCTGCGCTGCCGGGGATTGCTCGCGGATTCCCCCATCCAGCGCGGCATCCACCTCGGTCCGCCCAGCGGTCACGCCGCTGGGGTGTTGCTGGGCGGAGTCGTCGGTGTCGCCCCGCGTTCCCGGCCCCGCGGCGAACCGCGGGCCGTCGACCACCGTCGAAGGCCGGTCGGCCTGGCTCGACGGCGTCGTTGCCCGATCGCTCTGACCGCCGACCACGGGCCGATCGGACCTGTCCCGGGGCGCGTCCTGAGCCGAAGGGCTCGACGTGCTGGGAGAGTTCGAGGGCGCTTGGTTGTTGCTGGGCGGCCCGGACGACGGGGACGCCGCGCTCGGCGTTGCCGTCGGCTGCCCCGGACCGGTCTGCTGACCGGGCGGACGGATCTGAGCCGACCCGTTGCCGTCCCGCTCCTGCTGGTCCGCTCGCGGCTCGCCCTGCTCGCGCAACACCGGGTCCTGTTCGGTGCTGCGCTGACCGGGGTCCTGCTGACCGGACCCCGGCTGTTCCACCGGAACCTGCTCCGCCGGACGCTGCTCCGACGACTGCTGAACCCGATGCTCGACCGGTGGCGGCTGCTCCGGCGACTGCTCAACCCGACGCTCGACAGACGGCGACAGCTCCGGCGACTGCTGACCCGGATTCTGCTGGCCGGGGATGTTCCGGTCGGGCGACTGCTGACCCGGGCTTTGCTGGTCCGGCGACTGACGGTCCTGAGTCTGCCGGTCCGGTGCCTGCTGGCCCTGCTGGTCGGCAGGTGACTGCTGACCAGCGGGCTGTTCGACGGGCGGGTGCCGGAACGGCGACTGCTCCGGCGACTGCTCAGCCCGACGCTCGACAGACGACTGCTCCGGCGACTGCTGACCCGAGTTCTGCTGCCCAGGGGTGTTCCGGTCCGGCGCCTGCTGGCCCGGCTGGTCGGCAGGTGATTGCTGACCAGCAGGCTGCTGGACAGGTGGCTGCTGACCAGCAGGCTGCTCGGCAGGAGGCTGGTGGACAGCAGGCTGCTCGACGGGCGTGTGCCGGAACGGCGGCTGTTCGGTGGACGGCTGCTGGACCTGGTGATCCTGACCGTTGACCGCCGGGCCCGCGTCCTGCGGCGGGTTGCCGATCGGCGGCGTCGGAACCGTCTCGAATCCCGGCAAGCCCTTGGGCGAGCCGATGCCCTGCGGCGCACCGGAAGCCGGTGGCTGCGCGCCCGGTTGTTCCACCGGCCCAGGCCCGGTGTTGGCGCCCACCGGTGGCGGAGTGCTCCCACCGGCGTTCGTCGGCGGGGCGACCGGGGACGGGGTCGCCGCAGGCGGCGAGCCAACAGGTGGCCCAACCGCAGGCGCAACGGCCGGAGGCGGAGTCGCCGCGGACGGCGAACCACCAGGCTGCTCCGCAGCCGGCGGCTGGTGCGCGCCCGAGGAGTTCGCGTTCCGCCACTCCGCATTCGGCGGCGCCTCACCGGGCGGCGAGTACGGCGGCGGCGCATCGTCGTAGACCTGATCGGACGGCGAACCACCAGGCTGTTCCGCAGCTGGCGGCTGGTGCGCGCCCGAGGAGTTCGCGTTCCGCCACTCCGCATTCGGCGATGCCTCACCGGACGGCGAATACGGCGGCGGGGCATCGTCGTGGACCTGACCGGTCGAGGGGGCACCGGGCACTCCCGAGCCCGGCCCAGCAACTGGCTTCCCCGAATCCGGCGCAACGCCAGGGACTTTCGAATCCGGACCGACACCATCGGGACTCTTCGAACCCGGTACGCGACCGGGCTGCTCCACAGCCGAAGGCTGGTACGCGAACGAAGGCCTCCCGCTCCCCGGCTCCGCATTCGATGGGGCCTCACCAGGCGGCGAGTACGGCGGCGGCGGGTCATCGTGAACCCGACCATCCGAGGAACCACCAGACGCCTTCGCATCCGGGTCCACCGACAGCGCCTTCGAATCCGGCCCGGCACCAGGCACTTTCGCATCCGGGCCACCGCCGGAGCCCGTCGAACCCGGCGCCCCACCGGGCTGCTCCGCAGCCGAAGGCCTCCCGCTCCCGGACTCCGCGCTCGACGGCCCCTCACCAGGCGGCGAGTACGGCGGCGGGTCATCGTGAACCCGACCATCCGAGGAATCACCAGACGCCTTCGCATCCGGCCCTTCGGCCAGCACCTTCGCATCCGGACCGCCGGGTGCCTTCGCATCCGGACCACCGGGAACCTTCGCATCCGGACCACCGGGAACCTTCGCATCCGAACCGCCGTTGGCGTCCTTCGAATCCGCACCGCCACCGGGAGCATTGGCGCCGTTCAGGAGACCGTCAGCGGTCGAGAGGTCCGGGGGCGGAGCGGACTGGTTCGCGCCCCCGGTCGGCGGGTTCTGCCCGTTGTACTTGTTCATCGACGTGTTGTAGGCGCTCTGCTCCCACGCGCCCATCACGAAGCTGGAGATGTAGGTCCCGAACGCGTCGAACTCGCCACCCACCAGCGGGATGACGATCCCCTCGGCTGGCAGCTCCGCGGCGGCGTCGAGGTTGCCCGCGCCGAACGGGGTGCGCACGAAGTCCCTGGTGTGCTTGTTCAGGTTCGCCAGGCTGTGCAGCACGGAACCGTTGACCTCGGCGAAGGCGCCGACCGCACCCGCGACGAGGATGTCCTTGACGTCCCAGCCGTCCTTGCGGTTGCCGTTCAGCGTCGTGATCGCCTGCGGCAGGAAGGACTGGAAGCTCTCCTCGACGAACCCCTCGACACCGCTCCACGCCAGCCGCACCTGTCCGGAGATCGTCTTGGCCTGCTGCTTGGCCACGTTGGCGATCTGGGTGACGAACTGTCGCCCGGCCATGATCCACTCGGGGACGGCCGCCCAGCCCGGCGGCCCCATCTGGTAGAGCATGTAGATCGTGGCCGCGAAGAACGCCAGGCCGATGAGGATGTCGTACTCGGCCTCCTCGCCGTTCAACCCGAAGCTGTCCACCATGTCGGCCGCGTACCGCAGGGCCGCGGCCTGCGCCTCGACCGGCGAGGTCACCCCCCGGACGTGGTCGCTGAACGCGTCCGCCGTCCCGCCCTGGATGTTGCCCCACACGGCTGCCGACAGCGCGTCCACGCCGCTCGTGACGCTCTCGTAGGTGCTGGCCTCGTCGCGCATCTCGTGCCCGAGCGCGTACATGTCGTTCGAGATGACCAGCGGCGGCTTCTCCCCGGCCAGCACGTACATCGAATAGTAGATAGGCGCCCAGAAACCGTCCTTGGGGATCTGGATCTCACCCATTGCTCACCACCATTCGATCCGCTCTTCTCCACCCCCACAGCGAGGGGGAAGACCTCACCGCGACGCCGCCGAGGCGAGCGCGCTCAGCCCGACGGCTGGCGGAAGTAGCTCGGCTCGCCGTCGCGGGGGAACTCCATGTAGATCTGGTCCCCGGGCTTCCGGGAGTTCTCCGCTCCGGGGTCCTCGGTGACCAGGAAGAGCCGCTCGCCCTCCTCGGCCGGGTAGGGCTTGGACCGGCCGTCCCGGCCGTTGAGCGTCAGGTCGTGGCCGTCCAGCGCGGTGATGTCGGAGTAACCGTCGACCTTGAGGCGCACGACGCCGCCCTCCAGCTCGGTGGCGCTGACGATGCCCTGGTTCTTGCGCAGCGGAACGCCGTCCACCCTGGGCTGCTCGCCCTCGCGCACCGCGCGCATGCTCATCGCGGAGATCATCTGCGCGTCCCGGGTCACCACGCCTTCCGGTTCCCGGTCGCCCACGACGTGCGTGACCGATCGCTGCGCGGTGGACTTCGATTCCCGGCCGGGCTTGTCCGGGGCCTGCGACCGCGAGTGGCGGTTCGGTCTGCGGGGCATCACGTCGTTCTGCGGGGTTTCGCTCGGCTTGCGCGCGTGGTAGGACGCCGGTTTCCCGGGCGGCAGCGGGACATCGCCGCCCAACGACTTGAACTTGCCCGACAACTCGTCGGCGGCGTCCCGGGAACCCGCGTACATCTTCCCGTTCTCGTGGAGGCCCTCGCTGATGTAGCGCAGCGATCCCGAGAGCTGGGTGACTCCTTCGACGAACGTCTCGTTGCCCTCGTCGAAGTTGCCGAAGAACTCCGCGCCCACGTCGTCGTCGCCGAAGCTCCCCCGGTACCGGGCGCCGAACGAGCTGACCCGCTGCCGGATCGACTCCAGCCGATCGCCCACGTCGGCGTAACCCTGGCCGCTGCGGCTCAGGTTCTCGGGGTCCACCCAGAACTGGCTCATGATCGTCCCTCCGCTGCTCGCGCCCGCCCCACCGGCCGGGGCTTCAGCCCCGGTTCAGCCGTTCTCTCAGCAGGGTCGGCAGTTTGGACTCGTCCGGGGCCATCTGCTCGGCGCTGACCGTCCCGTTCAGCACCGCCTTCACGTCCATCCCGGGAGGCATCATCGGCGCCATGACCTCCGCGAGTTCCTCGGTCAGCTTGGCCCGGGCGTCGGCGATCGTGCGCGTCACCAGCTCCGACAGCTCGTTCTTCGCCAGCCTGCGGTACCCGCTGGTCAGGAACTTCAGCTCGGTGATCACGCCCTGGGGGCCGACCGTGACAGACAGCTCGCGGCGCGGGGACACCGCGGTCGCCGCGACCTCGCTCAGCCGCCGCTGCCGCTCGGCGAGTTCGGTGACCTGGCGCTCGTACGCCTCCCGCAACATCTCCACGTTGCGGCGATCCACTCCGGGCATTTCCGGCCTCCTCCAAGCTCTTCGGGACAAGTCAACGACAAGGCGGGACGACTGCTGGGCGACGCCGGGCGACCGGGAGACCTCCGGGCACCGGAATCTGCCCGGACTCACCCGACCGAGGCCAGCCCGCCCAGTTCGGCCCGGTTGGCCAGCCCGGCCAGGTCGGCGGCGGCCAGCGTGCGCGAAGCCGCCATCCGGGCCAGGCGGCGGGAGAGCCGGTGGACGCCGAACACCGTGCTCTCCCCGGACTCCTCGATGTGCGCGCGCAGCGCCGCGGACACCTCGTCGGGCACCTGGTGGCCGCGTTCGCGCAGCTGCCGGACGGCGATGGCGGCCAGGTCGACCGCGGAGTACGCGTCGACCTGCCACCACTCCCCGAAGCAGTCCCGCAGCTGCGGCACCCGCTCGAACAGGTGCTCCACGCCCGGGCGGGTGCCGGTCAGCACCGCGACCGGATCGGCGGCGTGCTCGCGCATCGCGGCCAGCAGCGCCTCCGCCTCCTCCGCCTGGGGCTCCCCGTCCGCGTCGACGTCCACCACGACCAGGCCGCCCTGCGCGTCCTGGAAAGCCTTTCGCACCAGGCTCTCCGCCTGTCCGGGCCACTGTGGACGCAGGTCCTCGGTGAGCGAGGCGTGCACCACCTGGCCGATGCCGATCAGCCCCAGCTCGGAGAGCCCCTGGGCGTAGAGCCGGGCGAGTTCCCGCCTGCCGCTGCTCCTCGGCCCGGTCAGCACCGCGTTGCCGTGCTGGCCGAGGGCCCGGCGGTTGTTCCGGCGCTCGCACAGCGAGACCAGCGCCGTGCCGATCGCCTGGCGCGGACCTTCGAGCCCGATCAGGTCGGACAGCCGCCGCCACGCCCGGCTGACCCGGACCGCCGAGGTGGGGTCGGTGGCGGCGTCGCTGCCCGCCGTCTCCTCGGCGGGCAGCTGTTCCAGCATCGCGATCTGCGGGGCGACGTCGGCCGCCGTCAGCCTGCTGAAGTCGGCGTCCCTGGCGGGCGGGTTCTGGGCCAGCCGCGAGGCCTGGGCGCTGATCATCGATTCGAAGAGCTTGCGGGCGACCCGGCCGTTGCCGAAGGTCTCCCCCTTCGGCACCCGGGTGAAGTACCCGGTCAGCTCCTCCACCGCGTCGTCGGTGAGCTCGTAGTAGTGCTTGCGGCACAGGTTGCTCGTGATGGTGACCAGTTCTTCGACGCTGTAGTTGGGGAACTCGATGGTGCGGGTGAACCGGGAGGCCATGCCGGGGTTGGACTGGAGGAACTTGTCCATCAGCTCCGAATAACCGGCGACGATCACCACCAGCTCGTCGCGGTGGTCCTCCATCATCTTCATAAGCGCGTCCACGGCTTCCTGGCCGAAGTCCGGGCCGACGCCGCCGGTGCTGGCGGTCAGCGTGTAGGCCTCGTCGATGAACAGCACCCCGCCGATCGCCTTGGTCACCAGCTCGGTCGTCTTGATCGCGGTCGATCCGATGTACTGCCCGACGAGGTCGGCCCGGGCGGCCTCGATCATGTGGCCGCTGGAGAGGATGCCCAGCTCGCCGAGCACCGCGCCGTAGAGCCGGGCGACCGTGGTCTTGCCGGTGCCGGGCGGGCCCGCGAACACCAGGTGCCTGCTCATCGGCGGCATCGGCAGGCCCATCTCCTGGCGGACCTGCGACATCCGGATCAGGTTGATCAGGCCGCGGACCTCCTGCTTGACGCCTTCCAGGCCGATGAGCGAGTCGAGCTCGGCCAGCGGCCCGTCGAGCACCGCGCCGCCCGCCTCGCGGAGGCTGCTCTCGCCCGGCCCGGCGGTGTCGGCCTCCGGTCGCGGACCGCTGTCCCCGGCCGGCCGCGGCGCGGTGCTCGCGCTGTCGGTCACCAGGTTCTCCACCGAGACCTGGCGGTCGTCGGCCGGGTGCCGGACCGCCACGCCGCCGCTGTTCTTGACCACGCACCGGCTCAACCGCACCGGTTCGGCGGTCTCCAGGTGCGCGCCGTTCCCGGCGCTGTCGAGCAGTTCGCACTCGGTCAGGTCCGCGCGGGCGCCGTCGGCGAGGCGGATGCCGTGCCCGCCCGCCCCGCGCACCCGGCAGCGGATGCCGGTGAGCAGGCCGCCGCGGGCGACCCGGATGCCGTCCGAGGAGACGTAAACGATCTCGCTGTCCCTGACCACGACTTCGGCGGAGCCCGCGTCCAGCCCGCCGCCGCGCAGCATCGAGGAGGTCAGCTCCGCGCGCCCGCTGCCGGTGACCGCGATGGCCGTTTCGGCTCCGGTGCTGATCCTGGCGTCGGTGAACTTCGCCTTCGCCGAGAGCCGCACCGCGGTGGCGGCGGTCTCGATCGCGACGTCGGCGAACTCGACCGCGCCGTCGTCGATCAGCAGCCCGGCGCCCTCGCTCGCGTTGGCCCGGAAGCGGGTGAAGTGCACCGATGCGGTCGTGGACAGCTGCGCGACGGCCTCGGTGGTTCCGCGCACGGAGGTGTTGTCGAACCGGGACGAGGCTTCGCCGTCCACGACGAGCCCGACCGGGGAGTCCGCCAGGACGCACTCGACCAGCCTGGCCGAGGCCTGCCCGGTCACCTGCACAGCGCTGCGCCCGGCGCCGGTGAAGGTGCAGCCGCGCAGTTCCGGCTTCGCCGTGCCCGAGATGTGCGCGGCCTGCACCGCGGCCCCGGAGAACGACGATTCCGCGATGGTGATCGAGGTGCCGCCGGTGAGGTAGAGGTCGACGTTCGCGCCGTCCTGCACGGTCAGGTCGCTGACCTTGAGGCTGCCCTCCTGCTCCACCACGACACCGGGTTTCGCGGCGGCGGTGATCACGCCCTGCTCGACTACGCACCGGCCGCGGCCGTTCACGCAGATGCCGTTGCCCTCCGGGCGCTTGACCACGAACCGGCGCAGCGTCAGGAAACCGTCCTCGCCGACCACCGCCGCCGACGAGGCCACGTCGGCCACCACGGTGTCCTCCACGGTGCTCGGCGCCGAGGAGGTGATCACGATCCCGGCTCCGCTGGTGTTGGTCACCTCGCAGCCGCGCGTGGCCACCGATCCCGTGCCCCTGGTCAGCAGGGACGCCCACGACGAGCCCGCCACCCAGCAGCCGTCGAGGGCGACCTCGCCGCGCCGCACGTCCACCGCGGCGACACCGGTGTCGTCGCAGGTGAGCCGCAGGCCCCGGAGCTGGACCCCGTCGGCGTCGACCACCAGGGCGCTGCCCTCGGCCGCGTGCACCTCGACGGTGCCGTCGCCGTCCTCGGCGATGATGCTGACCGTCCGGTCCACGACGAGGTTCTCCTCGTACCGGCCGGGGCAGACGCTGATCACCGCCCCGTCGCGGGCCGCCGCCAGGGCGGAGCCGATCGTGGGGTGCTCCCCGGCCCGGTCTCCGCCCACCACCAGCAGTTCACGGTTCATCGCCCGCCATCCTCTCCGCCAGTCCCACCGGCATGCCCGTCATCGCCGCTGCACCAGTCCCGGCAGCGAGCCGAACCGGCGGGCGGCGGACTCCCCCACCGCGCCTCGGGGCTGGGCCGCCGCCCAGCGCTCCACGCAGCGCTGCAGGGAGGTGATCGCCAGCTCGTCCAGCGACGCCCGCGCGTCCACCCGGCCGGATTCGTCCACTTCGGACTCCGCCAGCTCGCGGAGCAGGACGCGACCCCGGGTGCCGTCCGATCGCGGCTCCGCCAAGTCCAGGATCTTGAAGCTGGTGCCCGGCACGAAGACCACGCGGTTCTCCACCTCGTCGGCGCCGCCCGGTTCGAGCAGCTTCGTCCGGCGGGCGGTCATCGACCACACCAGCACGTCCACCTCGCCCCGCTGGTCCGGGCTGGGCTCGGTCAGCGCGTGGATGAAGCTCCAGTCGGTCACGAGGCGGCGCCGCTGGTAGAGCTCCCACTGCTGCGGGGTCGGCGTAGCCGCGAACGCGGTCGCGCCGCGGTGCGAGGGCAGCCGGGTCAGCCCGGCGACCACGCAGCGGGCGAACGGCACGTGCGGCCCGTTCCGGCCCGTCCGCAGGGCCTGGTCGATCGCCTCACCCCGCTCCGAGAGGTGCAGTCGCACGGCGACGGTGTCGGTCAGCACGTCGGCCGACGATCGCCCGTCGGTGCCCTGGAAACCGGGGTGCTCGGAGAGGATTCGGGAGATCGAGTGGGACAGGGTGTCGAAATCGCGGCTCAGCGTCCGGCGCAGCCAGGCGCGTTCCTCGGCGATGCCGTGGTCGGCCACCAGCGCCGAGGCGGCGGGTTCCGGGACGGGCTGGATTCGCGCTTCGGCGGGCTTCTCCGGCTCTTCCGCGACTTCGGCGGTTTCCGGCTCGGGCTTCGGGGCCGGAGCGGGCTCCGGGACCGACCGCACGGCGGGGGCGGTGTCGGCCGGGCGCGGCGCGGGCGGTTGGTCGACGGTGGGGACCGGTGAGCTCTCCAGGCGGATCGCCATCGCCGAGGCCGGACCGGTTTCGGGCGGGGCCGGTGCTGGCCCGGCACCGGCGGCGCCGACCGGCGCTTCGGTGTCGAGGGACGCCTCGACCGGCGACCCGACGTCGAGCGGGTTCTCGACGGCGGGTGCCGGTTTGCCGGTGCGGATCTCCTCGCTCACGGCGGGCAGCTGCACGGTGTCGGTCACCGACGAACCGTCCGCCGATGGCGCGGGCTTCTCGGCGACCAGTTCGCCCCGGGCCGGACCGGCGACGCGGACCGCTTCCCGCCCCACGTCCGAGGCCGGGACGAGCCGGACCCGCACCCGGGTGGCCGGGTCCAGCCGGGCGAGCACGTCCAGGGCGAGCAACCGCATGCGCTCGGCGCTCTTCTCGTCGGTGGCGTCGAAGGCCAGGATGCTGACCTCGGCGCTCCACGGCTCGGCGCGCACCGCCGCCGCGTTCTGCGCGTCCTCGGGCGGGCGCACCCACAACCCCGACTGCACAACCTCCAGCACCGCGTCCGGCGTGTACCAGTAGACCGCCGGGGCGACCTGCTCCACGCCGCTGACCGGGATGCGGTGCGTCAGCAGGGCGGGGATCTCCTGGAACGCCGGGTCCGTCCTCGGCAGGTAGCCGACCTCGCGGGCGAAGGACTGCCAGCCGAGCCCGCCGTCCGCGCACACCGTGTAGACGTCCGGGGCCGTCGTCGAGCCGACCGGCATCCCCGTGTAGCAGATGACCCGCTCGTCGAGCAGGTCCGCGAGCGCCTGCCCGAGCGCCTCACCCGGCGGCAGCCGGACGGGACCGTACTGCACGAAGCGGACCTTCGCCAGCACCTGGTCGTCGAGCTGCCGCCAGAACCGGCTCACGTCGTCCAGCGACAGCGGTGGCGTGCCGGGGCAGCCGAGCACGACCGTCAGCACCTCCGGCTGGCAGGGCATGCCGCGCACCAGCCGCGACCAGTGCTCGCCCGTCTCGGCGTCGCGGGCCGCGGCGTGGATCCAGACCCCGCCCGGGATCGGGTCGGCCATGCCGACCGAACTGGTGGGCACGGGTTCGGTGACGCCGGAATCCCAGGAGGGCCGGGGAAAGCGCTTGGCCTCCCACTCCGGCGCCCGGCCCGGCCGGAAGCGGACCCAGCCGCTGCTCTTACCGGAGTGCACGAACAACGTCCCGCCCGCGCCGCGGAAGATCGCCCCGTCCGGGGCCACCACGGTGCGCCCGATGCGTTCCGACAGCCACTGCCCGGTCAGCGCCGTCGCCTCCCGGGACCGGCCGCCGAGGATCAGCCGGACCCCGCGACGCCGCCGCGGCAGCAGCTCGGCGACGGAGTCCCAGGCCGCGATCGGCACGTCGACCGGCAGGTCGACGACCACCATCTCGTGCTCGGCGTCGGCGGCCACGGACATCGCCAGCTCCTGCGCCTCCGGGGTCATCTTCGTCTCCGGGCACACCACGAGCACGTTGCCGACGGTGTGCTTGGCCAGCGCGAGCTCCGGCGCGCCGCGGCGGCGCCTGGTCAGCGGGGAACGTGCGGACATCACTTGTTCATCCCTTCCTGGCCGCGCCTGCCGCGGCCGGGCTCAGCGCCGGGCCGCTCGGCACGGTGGCGAGCAGATCCTTGGCCATGGGCCGCACCGGGACGCCGCTGTAGCCCAGCGCCCGCATCGAGTCGTCGTCCGGCAGCGGGTACCGGTGGCCTTCGGTGATCAGGTAGCGGTCGGGCACGCGCCGACCGGGCGGGATGGGCAGCGCCGCCACCACCACGCCGGTCCCCGGTCGCAGGTGGACACCGCCGCCCGGGCCCGCGGCCTCCGGCCCGGCGAAGACCACCTCGCTGACGACGCGAGGGCCGACCGGAACCTGCCGCAGGCAGATCGCGTTCGCGCCGTGGTCCTGCCACCGCGCTCCGCTGAGCTCGGGGAGCCTGCTGGTGAGCGACCGGTCGGCCGAGCGCGGCGCGGAGGCGACGGCCGCCGCGTCGATCTGGGCGGGTTCCGGCGATCCGGGAACGGCGTCCAGCAGCACGAACTCGGTCCGGCTCACCGGCGCCAAGCCCTCGCTGAGGAGCACGAACATCTGCACGGCACCGTTCACCGCGCGCTGCTCGAAGAGCTGGCCCACCTGGTAAGTGCCGCCGCCGATGGTCGGTCCCGGGGTTCCCCTGCCGTCGATTCGGGCCGGGGCGAGCACGGGACCGTCCGGCAGCGCGTCGAGCCACGGCTGCGGCGCGCGCACCGGCCGCACGTTCGCCATGCCCAGTGCGATGGGAACGGTCGGATCGGCCACCTGGTGCTTCGCGCCGCCCCAGAGCAGGTACTGCGCGCCCGCAGGCGATTCCACGAGCACGTACCGGTCCGGGGGCAGCGGTGCGGTCGGGACGTCGGGATCGAAGTTCAAGCTAGGTCCGGGCGCGGCGTCGCCGGGCAGGCAGGTCAGCCAGTGCGAGCCGACCAGGTCCTGCGCCGGGGGCAGCGTCTGCGGCGCGTCCGGGATGCCCATCGGGGCGCCGCGCGGCGCGTCGGCCAGGGACGCCCGGGAGAGCAGCGCCACCTTGGAGCTGGTGGCGTTCGGCCCCTGCAGCAGCTTCGCCGAGGCGTGGTTCAGCGCCGGGTGCAGCACGCCGCCCACGTTGACGTAGCGCGTGCCGGTCTCCTTCTCGACGACGATCGCGCCCTGCGCCTGCCAGGACTTGTTGCCACCGGGGACCAGCCAGCCGTAGATGCCGAACCCGATGGCGATCAGCACGGCCAGCACCAGTCCGATGTTGATGCCGACCAGGGCCCGCCGGGCGGGCACCTCGGCGCTGGCGGGATCGCCGAGCACCAGGGCCGAGCTCATCCGGCCCATCAGGAACTGGTAGGCGTGCACGTGGTCGCGCTGGGTCTGCATGGTTCCGCCCTCACCCGGCCAGTCCGCGCGCCCAGGCGTAAACCCCGAGCAGCTGGAGCAGCAGCGGCACGACCGCGAGCGCCGTGCAGGTGTCGAAGATGTTCGCCAGGTGGCCCCAGATCGGCAGCATCCGTCGCGTCGCGGGCCGCAACGCCGCCTTGACCAGCGCGAACAGCACCAGGAGCAGGCTCAGCAGGACGACGGTGCGCCACCCGGGCGAGAACTCCCGCGCGAACTGCAGGACCACCAGGCTCAGGCCCGCGGTGCCCGCCACGGCCAGCGAAACCCGTTGCCAGACACCGAGGAAGCTGCGGGAGCGCAGCAGCACCGCGCAGGCGAGCAGGATCACCAGGGTCCACGAGACCCAGCCCGGCTCCGCCAGGATGAACGGGAACGCCCCGACGAAGACCGTGGCGGCCACGACCATCGCCACGCTCATGTACCGATCCGCCGCCGCCGTCCTGGTGAACACCTCGTCGGCGGGCGCGGGATCGATGTCCTGCTGGAGGTCGTCGGCGTTGCGCGGCAGCTGCGGCCCGCGCAGGTAGGCGGCCCGGATGGTCAGCTTCGGCGCGAAGACGACCACGCCGAACAGCACGGTGGCCAGCACCCCGGCGACCTGGCCGATCGTCAGGCCGAATCCCGCGCCCAACCAGACACCGCCGATCACCGTCGCCGCGATCAGCAGCACCGTGATGAACGGCGCGTACGGGATGTCGTTGGCGGCGAAGCGGCGCAACACCAGCAGAACGGCGGCCGCCACGGCCGATCCCGCCGCGCCGACGAGGATTCCCGAGGGGGTCGGTGCCGTCGCTCCCGGCACGCCGTCGGCCGCGATCAGCCCGGCGAGCCCGGCCAGGGCGCAAGCGGCCAGTCCGGTCAGCCTCGTCAGCCCCAGGTCGTCCAGCTTCTTGGCGACCGGTGCGGCGGCTGCCGCGAAGACCACGGCCAACCCGAGCGCGAACCCGGCGTGCAACCCCGTCGGTCCCGGCCCGAGCAGGATCAGCCCGATCACCGCGACCACCGCCGCTGACAGGGTCTTGAACAGGACGCGGCTGTTCTCGTGCTTCCAGCGGTCCTTGCGCTGCCCGACCGACGTCGCGATGCCGTCGGTCAGGTCGTCGAAGTCCAGCTCGGGCAGCGGATCGTCGGCTGGCCGCAGGTGCAGCTGCTCGCCCTCCAGCCAGTCCAGCGTCTCCGGGGTGCCCGCCGGCTCCAGCGGTGCTCCGCCGAGCCGCTGCAGCACCCAGGAACCCTGCTCGTCGGTCCGGGGCTGCTGCTGGGTGTGGCTGAGCAGCACCGGCAGGAGATCGGCCACGGTGGTCGAAACGGGCACGGCGAGGTCGGCCTTGCCGTCGGGACCGAACACCGTGATCCTGCACAGCTCAGCAGCGCTGATCATGAGCCTTTCCTCCAGGGACGAACTTCGGCGGGTGGTGTGGTCGCGGGTCGCTGGTTCACGGCAACCCGGCGGGCGAGGCGGCGGTGGAATCAGCGGTCACGAAACCGGTCTGGATGAGCCCGACGCCTCGACGGGTGACGAGCTGGGCGCGGCCGGGCGGCAGCTTGCGCGGCGCGGCCTCCCCGAGGAACTTGCCCTCCTCCTTGGGGTAGGACAGCAGCACGCCGGGCGTGCCGAGCTCCCAGAGCCTGCGCAGCACCGGGTCCATCAACGCGCGCACCGCGCCCGAGGTGCTCCGCGCGATGATCAGGTGAAGTCCGATGTGGACGCCCTGCGGGATCATCGGCAGCAGCGGTTCCAGCGCCGAGCTGACACCGCCCCGGCCCAGCAGCTCGTAGTCGTCCACGACGAGGAACAGCTCCGGGCCTTCCCACCAGTCGCGCTTGCGCAGCCGCTCCGAGGAGATGTCCTGGCCCGGCACCCGCTTGGTCATCGACCCCACCGTCTGCTCGGCCAGCTGGTGCAGCGCCTCGGAGCTGAAGCCGTAGCCGACGCCGTACTCGGCGGGCACCTCCTGGTCGAGGTCCCGGCGCGCGTCGCCCAGCACGATCTTGGCCTCGTCCGGCCCGTACCGCTGCCGGATGGCGCGCAGCGCCAGGCGCAGCAGGTTGGTCTTGCCGGTCGCGCTGTCGCCGAAGATCATCAGGTGCGGGTGGACGAAGAAGTCGTGCCACACCGGTTCCAGCCGCTGCTCGTCGTAGCCGAGGCACACCCGGAACTCCCGCTCCGGCGCGGGGAGTTCGGCCGCGGGCAGGTGGGTCGGCAGCATCCGCACCGGCGGCGCGGCGCGACCGGACCAGAATGCCCGCACCTCCTCCGCCACGCCCTTGGTCGCATCGGCCAGGTCGTCGACGCCGGAGGTGCCGTCCAGGCGGGGCAGCGCGGAGATGAAGTGGAAGCCCTTCGCCGTCATCCCGCGCCCCGGCTGGTTCGGCACGGTGGCCGCCTTGCGGGACCCGACCTCCGATTCCATCGAGTCGCCGAGCCGCAGCTCGAACTTGGTGCCCAGCAGGTCGCGCAGCCACGGACGGATCTCCGACCAGCGGGTGGCGCTGAGCACCACGTGGATCCCGAAGGAGAGCCCTCGCGAGGCGAGTTCGCCGATCTTGGTCTCCACGTCGGCGAAGTCCTGCTTGACCGTGAACCAGCCGTCCACGACGAGGAAGACGTGCCCGAACCGGTCGTCCACCTCGCCTCGCGCGCGGGCCCGCAGGTAGGCCGAGATCGACTCGAACCCGTGCTGGGCGAACAGGGCTTCGCGGCGCTCCAGGAGCTGGGTCAGCTCCGCGATGGTGCGCACCACCCGGTCGTGCTCCATCCGGGTCGCCACCGAGCCGACGTGCGGCAGGCCGGACACCGACATGATCCCGCCGCCGCCGAAGTCCAGGCAGTAGAACTGGACCTCCTCCGGGGTGTTGGTCAGCGCGAGTCCCAGCACCAGGGTCCGCAGCAGCGTCGACTTCCCGCTCTGCGGCGCGCCCGCCACGCCGACGTGCCCGTCGGCCCCGCCGAGGTCGGCGACCAGCAGGTCCCGCAGCTGCTCGAAGGGCCGGTCGACGACGCCGACCGGAACCCGCAGCACGCCCCGGCTGCCGGGGTCGTCGACGGTCATCCCGCGCGCCGGGTCCGGCACCACGGTCGGCAGCAGCGTGTCCAGGCTCGGCGCCTCCGACAGCGGCGGCAGCCAGATCTGGCGGGCGGGCGGACCGCTGCCCGCCAACCGTCCGATGAGGACATCGGCGAGCGCGGGCACGTCCTCGTTCGGCTCGGGTTCGGCCTGCTGCTCGGGTTCCTCGTCGGCGTCCGGTTCCTCGTCGGTCGGCCGGAGCGCGTGCAGGCTCGGGTACGGCTGCGTGCGGAACGTGACGACCTCGGCGAACGCCCGGTTCTCCGCGACGACCACCGGTCCGTCGCTCGGCGGGCACGGCCCCGACACGTAGGCGCCCTTGAAGCGGACCAGCGTGGTGGTGTCGATCTTCAGGTAGCCGTTGCCCGGATCGGAGGGCAGCTCGTAGGCCTTCGCCGCCCCGATGACCGCGCGGGACTCCATCGAGGAGAAGGTGCGCAGCGCGATCCGGTACGACAGGTGCCCCTCGACGCGGTGGATCCGGCCTTCCTCCAGGCGCTGCGAGGCGAGCAGCAGGTGCACGCCGAGGCTCCGGCCGAGCCGCCCGATGGAGACGAACAGGTCCATGAACTCGGACTTGCTGGACAGCAGTTCGGAGAACTCGTCGACCACGATCAGCAGGTCCGGGAACGGCACCAGCTGCGCGCCGCCCGCACGCGCCTTCTCGTACTCGAACGAGGAGGAGAAGCCGCTCGCCCGGAGCAGTTCCTGCCGCCGCACCAGCTCGCCGTTGAGCGCGTCCTGCATCCGGTCGACCAGCGGCAGCTCGTCGGCGAGGTTGGTGATCATCGCCGAGGTGTGCGGCAGCCGGTCCATCCCGAGGAACGTCGCGCCGCCCTTGAAGTCGACCAGCACCAGGTTCAGGATCTCGGAGGAGTGCGTCGCGGCGAGGCCGGTCACGAGGGTGCGCAGCAGCTCGCTCTTGCCGGAGCCGGTGGCCCCGATCAGCATGCCGTGCGGCCCCATCCCGCCCTGCGCGGGCTCCTTCAGGTCGAGCTCGACGACCTCGCCGTCCTGGGTGACGCCGATGGGCACCGACAGCCGCGCCCGCTGCGCCGCGCGGGTCCGCCACAGCGCGGCCACGTCGAAGGTGCGCGGGTCGCGGATGCCCAGCAGGCTGGTCAGCTCGAAGTCGTTCTCCAGCGGCTGGTCGACGATGTCCACCGAGCCGCTGGTCCGCTTCGGCGCGAGCAGCCTGGCCAGCGCCTCGATCTGCGCCAGGCTCAGCTCGTCGCGCTGCGCGGAACCCGTGGCGTCGCCCGCCGGGAACTCCACCGCGTCGCCTTCCACGGTCAGGCGCAGCACTTTCGGCCCGCCCGGCATCTTTCCGGTGACGTCCAACAGCACCACGTTGCGCAGGCCGCCGTCGAGCAGCCGGGAGGACTCGGGGATGTCCGCCTGGTGCGCCACCACCACGACGAACGGTTCGACCACACCCGGACGACTGCCGGGGTCGTGGTCGGGCCGGTCGGTGACGTCGGCGCCGAGCACGTCCATCAGCTCGTCGTGGTCGCAGGCGAAAAGCCGCAGCGGGCCCGCGGTGTCGTGCACCGCCGGGTGCGCGTTGTGCGGCAACCACTTGACCCAGTCCCACTCCGGCTGCCCGGTCTCGTCGGTCAGCACGGCCACCCGCAGCTCGTCCGGTGAGTGGAAGGTGACCAGCTGGCCGAGGATGGCGCGCACCAGGCCCAGCGCGGATTCCTGGGAACCGGCGAACTCCACGCTGGTGAAGCTGCGCAGGCCGACCGAGATGGGGATGCCCGACACCGTCCGGTACGCCTCCCGGAAGCGGCGCAGCGACACCGCGGCGAGCGGTTCGAGGTCCTCGATCGGCTTGGTCGACGGCGCGGTGTACTCCACCGCCGCGGCCTGGGTGCCCAACCCGATCCGGGCCCGGCCGAAATCGGTGTCGTTGGCCCGGCGCTCCCACAGCCTCGGGCCGCTAGCCACCGACCACAGCCAGGACGGTTCGGGGTGGTTCCACACGACCGCCCGCCGCTGCTGGTCGGCGGCCTCCCGCGCCTTCTCGCGCAACTGCGCGATGTAGCGCAGGAAGTCGCGGCGCTCGGAGCTCATCTTGCGCTTGCGCTCGGCGGCGGCGCGCCCGATCTGGCTCAGCGCCATGGCCAGCATCCCCACGCCCATGACGCCGCCCATCATGTACATCCCGGACGAGCCGCTGGACGACGCGAACATCATGACCATCGCCGCCGAGCCGATGCCCATCGGCAGGAACATGGCCGCCGAGCGGAAGTCGAGCGCCGCGGGCTCCGCCATCACCGGCGGCTCCTGCAGCTCGACCTCTCCTTCTGGCATCTCCGGCCCGGCGACCCGCGGCGGCCGCTTCACCGTGATGGTGCTCATGGGTGTGCCTCGCTTGTGCTCGACGAGTGCGGGAAGTGCCCTTATCCGATCACTCCGTTGGGCGGCGTGGCCGGTCCTGCGCCCCAGGCAGAGTTATCCCTCACGAGCAGGTCCGCGCTGGAGCGCTCCGCCTTCGCCTCGTCGTCCTCCTCTTCGGCGGCCGCCGCGGCCTCCGCTTCCGCCTGGACTCGTTCGGCCTCCTTCATCGCGGCCAGTTCCGCCGGGGTCAGGTTCGGGCCGCCGCACATGAGCGGTGGCGCGTCCTCCACCGGCGTCCCGCTGCCCTCGGCCCACTTCGCGCTGCGCCACGTGTCGTACCCGTTGCCGGGGGCGCCGTTCCACGGTGTGCTGTCGCGCAGCGCGTAGTCCGGCGCGGGCCGGTCGCGTTCGGATTCCTCGGGGCGTGCCCGCACCGGGAACGGCGCCAGCCACAGCAGGCCGTCGCTCGGCACGTCCCACGCGCTGGTGTCCTGCTCCTCCTCGTCGCGCCGGACGACCGGTACGCGGTCCTCCGGGAGCTCCGGTGTGTCACCGGGGTCGCCCTCGCGGGTCTGGGCGACGGGCACCCCTTGCGGCACTTCGGGTTCACCGCTGTCAGGACCGGTGCGCTCCCAGGGCTGATCTCCGGCTGCCAGCAGATCCGACGATTCGGAACGCTCCGGCGCCGTCCGGGAGCCGACGGCAGGCGACGGCACCAGCGGCACCCCGCCGGGCACGGCGCCCTGCGGCGCCTCGGGTTCACCGGTGTCGGAACGAGTGCTCGCCCAAGGCTCACCGCCAGCTTCCAGCAGGCCCGAGGCGTCCGAGCGCTCGTTGCCCGAGCCCTGACCACCAGCACCCGGCGGCATCATCGGCATCCCACCAGGACCCTGCTGCGCACCCGGCGGCAAACTCTGACCCGGCGACCAATCCTGCGGACCAGCAACCGGCGGAACACCTTCGGGCGGAGAACCCGGAGTGTCCACATCGGCCGGAGGCACGTCGAGCCCCGGACCGCCCGGCACAGCACCCTGCGGCGCCTCGGGTTCACCGCCGTTGGGCCGAGAACTCGCCCAAGGCTGATCACCGGAGTCCAGCAAACCGGAAGCGTCCGACCGCTCATTGCCCGAACCCTGACCACCAGCACCCGGAGGCGCCATTGGCGGCATCATCGGCATCCCACCAGGCCCCTGCTGCGCACCCGGCGGCAAACCCTGACCCGGCGACTGCGGACCAGCCACCGGCGGAACCTCACCCACCGGCACGTCCAGCCCCGGGCCACCCGGAACGGCACCACCCGGCGACTCCGGCTCACCCACGTCCGGACCGGCGCTCTCCCACGGCTGATTGCCCGAGTCCAGCAGGCCCGAAGCATCCGAGCGCTCGCCGCCCGAACCCTGACCACCAGCACCCGGAGGCGCCATCGGCGGCATCATCGGCATCCCACCAGGCCCCTGCTGCGCACCCGGCGGCAAACCCTGACCCGGCGACTGCGGACCAGCCACCGGCGGAACCTCACCCACCGGCGGAACATCCAGACCGGGACCACCGGGGTTGGCGCCCTGCGGCGCTTCCGGCATTCCGGGAGCAGGAGGCTTACCTCCCCAAGGTTGATTGCCGGAGTCCAGCAGGCCTGAGGCGTCCGAGCGCTCACCGCCCGACCCCTGACCGCCACCAGCGCCCGGAGGCATCATCGGCGGAATCATCGGCATCCCGCCGCGATCCCGCGACCCACCCGGCCCGGTCTCGCCCTGGGGTGGAGGCGACCACTCCTGCGGGTTCGGCACGGGCGGCGGCACTTCACCGTTGACCGGCGGTGGCGTGCCGACGTTCCCGGGCGGCGGCGAACCGACGCCTCCTGGCGGCGGCACCTCACCACCCACCGGCGGCGGTGTGCCAACACTCCCCGGAGGCGGCGAACCGACGCTCCCCGGCGGCGGCACCTCGCCGTTGACCGGCGGCGGCGCACCAACGCCCCCAGGAGGAACCTCCCCCTCGGGAGGAGGCGACAAGGCTGGCGGCTTCGGCACCGGAGGCGGTGTCTCTCCGCCCACCGGAGGCGGCGTGCCGACGTTCCCGGGAGGCGGAACCTCGCCGGGTCCCCCCTTCTGGTTGCTCTTCGGCTGGTTGCTCGCGCCGGGGGGCGGGCTCACGGGTGGCGGCGACCCCACGGGAGGCGGCGGCTGGCTCCCCGGAGATTCGGACCCCGGTGGCTGCCCGACCGGCGGCGGAGGCGACGACGAGCCCCCCGGCGGCGTTTCCGAGCCCGGCGGCGACCCGACACCAGGCGGCGGGCCGACCGGCGGCGGCTCACTCCCCGGCGGCGGCTCGATTCCGGGAGGCGCACCAACCGGGGGCGGTTCGCTTCCGGGCGGCGGCACCTCCGAGGAGGACGCCTGCGGTGGCGGTTGACTCCCCGGCGGCGAGTCCAAGCCCGGTGGCGGACCAACCGGCGGTGGAGGCGACGACGAGCCCTCGGGCTTCGGCGTCGAGCCTGGCGGCGTCCCGACCGGCGGTGGGGTTCCCGGTGGCGTTCCCGGCGGTTCCGGCTTCGGCGGCTCGGGCTTGGGCGGCTCCGGCTTCGGTTCCGGTTTCGGCGGCTCCGGTTTCGGCTCGGGCTTCGGCGGTGGCGGTGCGGGCGGCGGTTCCGGCTTCGGCTCCGGTTTCGGCGGGTCCGGCTTCGGGATGTCCGGTTTCGGTTCCGGCTTCGGCCCTCCCTTGCCCGGTCCCGGAGTCACCGGCGTCGTGTGCGTCACGTCGCCGACGGTGATCTTGTACTCCTCCGCGAGCGCCCGGATGGGTTTCTTCATCTCGTTGTTCAGGGCCTTGACGACTTCCTCGTCCTTGCTGACCATGACCAACCCGTTGTCCATCACCGGGGCGACGCCGCGCCACTTGGCGACCTGCGCGTAGTACTTGTCGATCTGGTTCGTCGCGTCGCGCGCCCAGGCCAGCCACCGGCCGTTGTCGTAGAGCTGCGACGGGATCGGGTTCGCCGTGTTCGCCCCGCCCAGCCGGTCCGCGTTGTCCTCGATGTTGTTGGCCAGGGTCCGCATCTTGGCCAGGAACTCCGTGGCGGCCAGCCCCTTCCACGAGCCGTGCTCCCCGGCCACCGCGACGGCCTGGGCCCACAGGTTCTCGGCGACGGCGTGCATGGTCTCCTGGATGTGTTTGAAGGCATTTCCCGCCGCGTACAGGGTGTTCGGATCGACGTTGCGCCAGGCCTCTTCCCACAGGGCGTCGCTCGACAGGGCAGCACCGCCCCACAGGGCGGCCTTGATCTGCTTCCAGTCCCAGGACTCGAAGTCGTTGTCCGACCCGGAGGGTTTGGCCTCGGGGTTGATGAACACCGCGTCCCGGTCGACTTCGTCGGAGTGGAAGATGTCCTTGTCGTAACCCTCGATCTCGTACTGCGACTCGGTCTCCGCCATCGACCCTCACCACTCCCAGAAAGATCAGACCAAGCTGGGGCTCGCTCCCCGAGCCCACCCACCGCCGCCGAGCGGCCCCGCCGGAACGGCACGGCCGCGATCCACCACCGGTGCCGAACCCGTCAGGGCGCCGCTGGCTTCGAATTCGAGTTGATGAACTTGAACGAGTCGTCCATGATCGTGCCGAGCTTCTCGGCGGTGAGCTTGTTCAGCTCCTCGGTGCTGTCGTAGTCGACGACCAGCTTCCGGACCTCGTCGCGGACGTTGCGCAACGTGATGTCCAGCTCGTCGAGGTAGCTGCGCACGTCGTTCTTCAGACCGGCCTTGTTCTCGGCGCCCATGATCTTGCCGCGCATCTGGTAGGCGAGGTTGAAGCCGCCCGGCTTGACGTCCACGTCGTCGGTCTTCGTCTTCGCCTTGGCGATCAGCTCGCGCAGGGATTCCACGTTGTCGGCGAACACCTTGAGCGCCTTGGTGTTGACGCCGATCACCTTCTCGCCGCCCTTGTTCTCACCGTTGTCGCCCGGCACGTCGGGCACCTCGCCCACCGGGGTCTCCTCGGTCCCCGGGACCTTGAAGGGCGTGTCCTGGTGGTAGTCCTTGCCGTCCTGCGGGCCGTCGTCCCAGTCCGGAGTCGGGATCTCCTCCGCCTTGGCGTCCTCGTTGAACAGCGGGTCGTCCTCGTGCTCCTCCTTGACCTCGAGGTACTTGCTCCACGCCGCGTCGGTTTCGGAGAACCCGCCCGCGCTGTCCGGGCTGAGCGCCGCCATGCTGCCGTACGCGTGCAGGTACTCCCGGTCCTGCTCCGTGAGCCAGCCCTGCTCGACGTAGGCGTCGACCTTGTCCCAGTCGGCTACCTCGGTGTCCTTCCAGGCATCGCTGTCCAGGTAGTAGTCGAGACCCGTCTTCTGCTCGGCCATCGCACACCTCCACTTTGATCAGAACCTGCCGGTTTCCCGCCGCGAACGGCCGCCGGAGAGGGCCGAAACCTCCCCGGCGGCCTGGACCGCGGATCGCGTCCGGTCAGCCCCGGCTGCTGTCCCAGATCTGCTTGGCCCGCTGCTCGGTGGTGCCGTAGTTGTCCGAGATGGACAGCAGGGTCTTGCGCCCCGCCTCCAGGTAGACCGGCATCTGCGCGGCCTGCCGGTTCCACTCGGCCTTGGCCGACCAGTAGGCGTCCTGGGCCACACCGGTCCAGTCCGCGAGGGAGCGCTCGACCTGGGCTTCCATATCCGCGAGCGCGTTCTTCACGCGGCCGTTGACCGCGTTCATCTCGTCCAGGGTCATGTCCGCGACGTTGAAGTCGAACCTGTAGTCGGACAACCTTCACTCCTTACGAATCGGGAAGGGGATGCGCGTCAGACGCCGGGCAGGGCCGAGGAGAAGGACTGGGCGGTGCTGGCCGCGTTGTCCTCCGCGGACACGTAGTCCTTGGTGTTGACGCCCATCACGTCCATCATGTTGATCAGCTTGTTGATGATCGTCTGGAACGAGCGTTCCCAGTTGTCCATGGCGGTGTTGAAGTTCGTGGACGCGGTACCGGTCCAGCTGCCCTGCAGGCTCGCCATCATCGTGTTGACGCGCTGCAGTTCCTGGGTGAACTCGGTGGCCCGGTCACTGAAGATCTGCGCAGCCTGCTGCATTCCCGGCTGCGAGGTCTGCACATTCGGCATGTTTGCCATTGAGGAGCTCCTCCGGTCTCTAGTGGACCCGCGGTCGCTCGGCGGACCGGCCGACTCGCGGACGCGGGCACCTGCCAAGTCTTCCGCCGGGTTCGCCGCGCGCCCAGCCGTACCGGTGCCGCCCTGCACGAAAAACAGTCAGCGTTGCCCGTTCTCGCACGCCTGGCACATCTCGAAGCCGTGGAGCCACCGGGGATCGGCGATCACGAATCCGCGACGCGATGTCCGAGGGATCGGGAGACGGCGTTCGGTGTCAGCCGCGATTCACTGCCGCGCGAACGCGACACACCGGTGCGCACGCAGCAGCGGCGCGCCCGCCGCTGGGTGCGTCATTTGGTGGGGAAGACTCCGCCGAGGCCGCTCTGCCAGCTCGTCCACTGACCGGCCGGAACAGACTGGTAGGTCTGCTCCATGGTCCCCTTCTTGCCGATCCCGTAGACGGCGAGCCTGCCCTGCACGTCCTGGGCCACGGAAACCAGTTTGGCGATGCTACCGCCGCGGTCGTTCCAGGAGCCCCACTTCTCCCGCTGCTTGCCGACCTGGAAGATCTCCTGCAGGGAGCCGTGGACGTTCAGCGCGTACACCGCCACCGAGCCCCTGGCCGAGGTGACGGCGAACGGCCTGCCCACCAGCTGACCGCCCAGGCTCTGCCAGCCCTGCCAGGTGTCCGACGCGGCGTCCGACTCGACGTCGTGCAGCAGCGAGCCGTCCGCGTCGAGCGCGAAGACCCGGAGCCTGCCCAGGTTGTCCATGGTCACCGCGGGTGGCCCGGCGGCGCCTCGGCCGAGGTCTTGCGGGGCGTTCCACTCGTCGGCGGCGAGCCTGGTCTGCGCGATGGTCCGCAGCTGCCCGTCCGGTCCGGAGGCGAAGATCCGCAACTTCCCCTGGGAGTCCCGGTGGAGCGCGGGATCGTGGGCGGCGGGGACCGGGAGGGGCTGCCACTGCGTCCAGACGTCGCCGCCGGGCTCGGTCTGCTGGATCTTCCGCAGCGCCCCGTCGGCGGCCCGGACCACCACGACCAGCCTGCCCTCGGCGTCCTGCGCCACGGCGGGCGTTCCGACCAGCCGCTCCCCGCCGAGGTCGCGCCAACCCGCGGAGTCATCGGAGTTCGGCCTGACCTGGTAGTTCTCCAGCAGTGCACCGTTGGTGCCGACGACGAAGGCCACCAGCTCGCCATCGGCGTTCATCGCGAGGACCGGGTCGCCCGCGGCACTGCCACCCGTGTTGACCCACCCGGTGGTTTCCGGCGCCGACGACAGCGCGGACTGCGAGTTCCTCAGCACCTGGTCGTCCTGACCGCTCGCCACCAGCACGAGCCGCCCGGACCTGTCCAGGAGGACCGAAGCCCCGGGCAGCGGGGAGACGTTGGTCGGCACGGGGGCGGCTGAATCCGTCCCGGCGGGTTCGAGGGATTCAACGCTGGCCCCGAGCGGGCCCGGCTCTCCCATCGCCTGGCTGAACACCACGACCGGGGCCGCGATGAGCACCAGCCCGCCGAGGCCAGCGAGCACCAGCAGCTTCTGGTCCCGGCGCCGCTCCACCCTCTTCAAGGGCGCGGTCGGCCGGTCGTCGATCGGGAAGGGGCTCGAACTCGCACCGGATCCGGCGGGTTGCGACGAGCCGTGGTCGCCGGGCGGCTGATCCGATCGACCGCGGGCCGAGAACAGGCGCACCTGCCACCCCCATCCCTGTCAGGAGATCATCGCTGAATCTCACACTATCGGGAAAGAGCCCGGACGGGCAGGTGCCCCCGCACCCCTCGAAGTGGTGCCCGTCCGTACACAGTGCCGGGCTCCCAAGGGGCGGGACCGGGCCGCCGTGCACATCGGCCGGAACCGGCAGCCGCACACGACTGCGCCGCCACCGCGTTTCGCGGCAGCGGCGCAGTTCGGCCTCCGGCTGGCCCCGTCAGAAGGGGTAGAAGCTCGGCCCGTCGACGGTGGCGATGTTCAGCCCGGCACGACCGTCGTAGGTGACCGACCCGATGACGCGACCGCCGGACTGGACGATGTCCACCCGCTCGGGCCGGTTACCACCGAAGTCGAAGGTGTCGCACTTCCCGCTCGGGACGACGTAGGTGGCGAAGCCGCCGCGTTCCGGGAACGAGGCGTAGGAGGCGTAGGACCCCTTGGAGCACAGCTTCAGGACGCCCGGAGCGGCGGCCTGCGCAGTGCCCATCGTCGCCATGGTGAGCGTGGCGCCCGCCGCCACGGCGAGGGCGATTCCACGCCCCATCCAGCGCTTGGTGGCCTGCTGCATCGACTAGTCCTTTCAACGGTTTTCGCTTGCCGGACAAGTCAAGCAGGCGCGGCACCGATCGGGCCGCGATCCGCGTCCGGCTGATGACATCCGGGTAACAGCACTGCCCGATCACACCGCCCGGGATCGTTTTCCCGCTGTGCCGAACAGGATTCCCACAGGGTGGACACCGCTCGCCAGAACTCCGCCTCTTTCCACGGAAAACGGAAAATCGATGCCACCTCCGAAGGCGTCGCCGCCCGCAACACCGGGCTGCGCATGAAGACCGCGAGGTCGCAGATTCCATCGTGGACGGAAAGTTCATCTCCGGGGAAAACGATCTGGCACAACCGATGTGCGGGACGACGTGTTCGCGAGGGATTCCCCGATTCGGCCGAGCACCGCACGCTCCGCGACGGCCGGTTCGAGCAACATCGCCGTGACGCTGCACGCAGCGCCACCACCAAGACAACGCCCTGAACGGAGTTGGTCCATGCGCAAGCGCACTGCTTCGGCCGCGGCCGCGGCAACCTTCATCCCGGCGGCACTGGCCTCCCTGCTCCTGGCCCAACCGGCATCCGCCGCGGTGCCGACCTCGACCGGCCAGGCGGCCGTCCGAGCCGAGTTGGACCGCCCGACCCCGCCGAACGCACCGCACCTGCCCGACCGCCCCACCCCGCCGAACGCACCGCACCTGCCGGACCGCCCCGGCACGCCGAACGCACCGCACCTGCCGGACCGCCCCGGCACGCCGCCCACCGGCCCCAGCTGAGCAGGGCCGGACGAACTCCGCTGCGCCGAGTGACGACGGGCCTGTCCGCGGTGAAACGGGAAGCACCGAACCGCGCTCGGGAGCAAACGGCAACGCACCCGCGGGGCCGCCCACGTCGCTCCGCAGCGGACACCCCTGGTGGTCGGCACTTCCGACGCGGAGGTGCCGACCACCGGGGCCTCCTCCAGCGCTGACCGAAGCGCGGAACCACCCCGAAATTCCTCCTTGTGGGTGACAGCGAGGATTGAAACCTGGGGCTGTGGTTCGCAAAATAGGGGTGTCCGGATCAAACCTTCTTCGTTCTGGGAGGTGGGGACCGCACGTACAGCTGCTTGTCTTTCGGAAGTTCTCGTTTCGGGTCTGATCACGGGTTCCTTCGGAAGGGGAGTGAGGAAGTTGTTGCAGTTCGACCCGTTCCGCGACTTCAGCCGACTGGCCAATGAGGTGTTGAACGCCACCCGGGCGCCGCAGGCGATGCCGATGGACGTCTACCGTCTCGGTGATCACTACGTGATCGAGTTCGACCTGCCGGGTGTGGACCCGGACTCGCTGGATCTCATCACGGAGAACAACACGCTGACCGTGCGCGCCGAGCGCAAGACGGCGGTGCGAGGCAGCGAGCAGAGCGAGCCGAGCTACCTGGCCGCCGAACGACCTCGAGGCACGTTCAGCCGACAGCTGATGATGGGCGAGGGCGTGAACCTCAGCGGTATCGCCGCCGACTACAAGGACGGCGTGCTGACCGTGACGGTGCCGGTCGCCGAAGAAGCGAAGCCACGTCGGGTCGAGATCGGCCGCGGAGGCGGCCAGCGCAAGGTGATCGAAAGCTCCACCGAGGAGGCCAACACCTAACCCAACATCGCACAGCAGATGAAATCGGTCCCGGCCAGGAACTCCCGGCCGGGACCACTGCTATCCACACCCACCAACAACAGCCCCAACCGACCCAGAACTGTCCGACCAGCCCCACATGGCCGAACTCAAACCACCTGAACCACGGGCCGCGCACCACCATCCTCATCGGACAGAGAACCGCAGACGAGACGGGGACCGCGCAGGACTGCCACGTCGGCCTTCTCCGGGCAGAACCCAACTCTGCCCCTGACCGCCCCCTCCGCTCGCACCATCACCCACGGGACAGCCGCCGAAGCAAGCTTCGGACGAGACCCGGCCGGACACGCGGCGACAAACCACCGGAAAGCCATCGGTGAAGGCCAGCTCCCGGAGAAAGCTCTGAGATCGGCCGCCGCCCCACCCCACGACCGACCGCCCGTCCTATCCCACCACCGGCACGACCCTGCGCTGGGGGCGAGGCCGGGCTCTGCACCAACGCTCTCGACCTCAACGGCGAAACCCTGAGCGTGGTCCACACCACGTTCGAGCCCCTCCCAGGTCCAAGGCCGGACGCCGCACTGCCCAGTGACTCATCGAGGCCATCGGCGACCACATCCGTCGACGCTGATCGATGACGACGATGCGGGCGATGAGGTCGGCGGGATTCCGGTCCGCCGATCGGTGCGCTGGCGAACTATCGACTGCGGCGTCGCCAGGAAACGCCGAAGGGCCTGGCCGGAGTCTTCTCTCGAAGCTCTGACCAGACCCTTCACAGCGTTCCCATCCCCTGTAAGTGGCCATCGCTGACACCACAGTATCGAGAAATCACTTCGGGAGGCGTGCACTCCGCTCAGTGCATCGCACGCCGACCCGTTCACCACGTCGGCGTGAATTCGCCAGCACAGCGGGAGAACTGCCCGATGAGAATGATTTCTGAAACCGCAGTGCATCATCGACGGGACAGCTGCGCGGCAGCGCAACTGCACCGGACGGTGCGATCGACTGAAGCACGATCCAGGGATTGGGCGCGTTGCGCCGGATCTGCGAGGTCAGCGTCCTCGCCCGGTGGTGTCGCTGATCGAGCCGTCAGATGACGCCGGTGCGCAGGCCGTAGGCGACCAGGTGCGGCCGGTTGCGCACCTTCAGGCGGCCGGTCATCGCTTGGATGATGTTCTTCACCGTGCGCTGCGAGTAGCACAGCCGATTCCCGATCTCCTCGGTGTCCAACCCGTCCGCCAGCAACCGCACCACGTCGATCTCGCGCGGGGTCATGCTCGCGGAGTTCAGGCCCAGCGGCGCCAGAACCTCCTGCTGCAGGTCCTGGACCTTCCGCAGCAGGTCCCCGAGCAGGTTCGGCGGCAGCGCTCCGCCGCCCTTCGCCGCGACGTCGATCGCGCTCACCAACCGCTCCTCGGTGGCCGCGCCGCGGTGCAGCACCGCCACCACCCGGCACTCGACCAGGGTCAGCAGGTGGGATTGATCGAGCTCGCTGGTCACCAGCACCACCGGCGCAGCGGACCGAGCGGTCACCCGGCGCAGGGTGGCCACGGTTTCGGAGTCGACCCGGTCCGCGGCGAACACCAGCACGTCCACGTCTCCGGGGAGCTCATCGGCGGCCACGAACACCTCCAGCCGCGCCATGAGCGTCTGGGTCAGGCCGTTCAACGTGATGGGATCGGTCGCCCACGCCGCCACCCGCAGCCGTTCATCCGGCTCTTGCCCGGCCGACTGGTTCACCGGGCGCGTCATCGATCCGGTCTGCGAAGTCATCCTCGTTCATCCTCCGAACCTGAACCACGAGAAGCAGTGCACCGCGCCCCTCGCGAGGAGGAGGCGGAGCGGTCATCACGAGTCTGCGGAACAAGCACGGGTCAGCGGCACGGCTGGTGGCTTCCCGGGATATCCCCCACTTTGCCCGGACCGGAAGCGAGCAGCACACCGGTCAACGGGCGGCACCGGCTCGTTCAGCGTCGATGAACTCCGCCGGGCCCGGCCTCGACGGCCTGCGACTCCAGGACGCGGACGTTCGTCAGGTCGCCGTTGCCCGCTTCGATGGTCCAGCGGAGGACGTGGCGGTCTTCGCGGGACACCGTTCGCTGCTTCGCCACCGCGATGGCCGCCAGCAGCTCCGCCGCCGGCAGAACTCGTCCGGCGTCCAGGTGAGCGACGATCTTGGTCGTCTGCACGCGGTCGACGGCCGAGCCCAGGTGGAACAGCACCTGCTCCAGATCATCGGCGGCGAGTCCCGACGTGTCGCGGGCAATGGCAGCAGTGTCGGTGACGGACATGTCATCCTCCCTCAGCAGGTCCGGGGCGTTCTCCGGTGTCGGGCGGGACGATGGGAACGACCACCCCGGAAGATCTCAGTCACTCCCCCGCCCAACGCAAGTTAGCCTTCCAGTACGCGTGCCGGCCACGACCGAGGGCGGAATGCCCTTGCGCTCGACCAGAATTGCCCCGAAAAGCCCACATCTGGTCACAGGCAGCAGAGCACCAACATCTCGAAAACGGCGAACGCGCACCTTTGGGTGGGCATACGGTATGGCTTCGAAAGTGTCTTTGCCTCCGCCATTCCCGGAAAATCAGTCCTCAATGGACCCAACTCGGGCGGACCGCCGGGGAGCGCAGGTCAGATGATCCCCGGCGCGCAGCCCGTGGGCGACCAGCTGCGATCGGTTGCGGACCTTCAGCCGACTCGTCATCACGTGGATGATGTTCTTGACGGTGCGTTCCGAATAGCAGAGCCGGTTCCCGATCTCCTCGGTGTCCAGCCCGTCCGCCAGCAACCGGACGACCTCGATCTCGCGGCTGGTCATGCCCGCGACGTCCAGGTCGTGCGGCGCCTCCTCGTGCAGGTTCTGCACCTGCACCAGCAGGTCCGGCGGCAAGGCCCCACCTCTGTTCGCCGCAGCCGTGATCGCGTTGACCAACCGATCTTCGGTGGCCGCGTTGCGGTGCAGCACCGCCGCCACTCGGCACTCGACCGCGCCCAGCAAGTGGGACCGGTCGAACTCTCCGGTCACCAGCACCACCGGCGCGGTGCACCTGGCGGCGGACCGGCGCATGACGGCCATGCACTCGGCGGTGACCCGGTCGGCGGCGAAGAGCAGCACGTCCACCTCCTCCGCCAGCTCGCTCGTCGCGACGAAGATCTCGACGCGTTCCATGAGGACCTGGGTCAAGCCGTTCAAGGTGATGGGATCCGCTGCCCACACCGCGACCCGGACCCGCTCCGCCGCTTCCTCCGCAGCACGCGGACGCACTCGACGCGCTGCCGGTTCAGCCTGGTACATCCGCGCTCATCCTCCGAACCACGAGCAGTCTGGCCGCACACGCCACCGATCCGGAGACCGGTGGGGCAATCGCCACAGGCCGCCGCAGCCGACGCCGACCGAGCGGGCTTCGACGAGCGGAGGCGGGATTCCCCTCACCTGGCAAGCACAGCGCTCCTAGGCGCTCAGTCCGCCGCGCTTTGCACGATCGGCGTCGCGTACGGCGCGGAACCCTTGATCGGCTCGCCGGTGGGCCACGCCGCGACCGCGTGGGAGCCCGGCCCAGCCGGAACGCCGGGGAGGTCGAACTCGACCGAGGCCGGAATCACCGGGTTGGGGGGATTCGCGGTTCGCTGCGAGATCCGCGAGATCCCGAACATGGACCCCTCCACGAGGACCGAGTCCCCCGGGCTGTCGTCCGACTCGACCGAAACTCCCGGCACCGGGCCCGATTCGCCGAACAAGCCCACCCGCAGGGGTGGCCCCTGCAGCGTGCACCTCGTGTCCGGGCCGGCTGCGGCGTACTTGACGAGGAACGACTCGAACTCACCGGGCTGGGCGAGGTCCTTCGTCACCGTGATGTTGAGGTCGTTGCTGGTGCACGGGACATCTGCGGGGTCGGCCATCGCCGAACCAGCGGTCAGCGCGGACAACCCGGCGGCACCCACTACCGCGGCGGTGGCGATGATCCGGTGGGACTTGGCAGCCATGGTCTACCTCTTCTCATTGACCGACTGTTCACTCATCAAGACGCTCAACGGTCGAATCGGATGCCCACGAGTTGAATTGGTCACCGAAGCGCAACCTCAGCCCGCCTGAAACGTCCTTCGCGCGCGGCCGCGCGCAGAATCCCGGGAACGCGGCCAATCCGCGATCATCGATTCCTCAGCCACACCGGGAACCATCGGACACCCTTCTGACACGAAAGTCATTGATACCTAATGACTTTGACTCGGGAAGATCCGATGAGAACGTGCGGTTGCCGTGATCCACGGCAACCGCACGTTCACGTCTTTCGCGGACCTTTCCGCCCGGTGGTCCGCTGTTCCCGGACAGCAGTCACGTTCCTCGTGCGATCAGCGGCGTTGAGGGCCGCGCGAGGGGTCGGCGAGAACCGGGAAGACGTCGGTGTCCTCCCCGCGCCCCGAGGACTTCCGCGCGGACACCAGGTAGCCGATGACGATCGCGATGGCCAGGACGGGCGCGATGTACAGCGCGATGCGGGTCTCCTCGTCGAAGGCCAGCAGCACCGCGACCATCGCGAGGAAGGCCAGCACCACGTAGTTCGACCACGGCGCGAACGGCATCCGGAACGGACCATTCGGCAGCGCGCCACGTGCCACCTTGCGGCGGTAGCCGATGTGCGCGATCAGGATCATCGCCCAGGTGAAGATCGCACCGGTGGTGCTGGCGCTCGTGATGTAGGTGAACGCCTCCTCCGGCGCGAAGACGTTGAGCACCACGCCGATCAGCATCGCGCAGAACGTTACCGCGATCGCCCGCGCCGGCACTGATCGGCCGCTGAGCCGCCCCACTGCTCGCGGCGCCTGACCGTCCTCGGACAGCGTGCGCAGCATCCGGCCGGTCGAGTAGATGCCGCTGTTGCACGACGACAGCGCCGCCGTCGTCACCACGAAGTTGACCACGCCCGCAGCTGCCGGGATGCCGATCAGGGTGAACGCGTGCACGAACGGGCTGCCGTCAACCGGGAACTGGAACCACGGCACCAGCGCGGTCAGGGCGATCAGCGCGCCGACGTAGAAGATCAGGATCCGCCACATCACCGAACTGATCGCCCGCGGCAACACCTTCCGCGGGTTGCTGCTCTCGCTGGCGGTCTGCCCGACCATCTCCACACCGACGAACGCGAACATGACGATCTGGAAGGCCATCAACGCCTCCACGCCGCCGTTGGGGAACAGGCCTCCCTCGGACCAGATGTTCGTCAGCGACGCGGTCGGACCGAGGTCGCTGAAGCCGAACACCAGGATCGCCGCGGCCAGCACGATCAACCCGACGATGGCCACCACCTTGATCAGCGCGAACCAGAACTCGAACTCGCCGAACAGCTTCACCGCGATCAGGTTCACCCCGCTGAGCACGATCAACGCACCCAACGCCGGGATCCACTGCGGCAGCTCCGGGAACCAGAACCGGAAGTACTTGCCCACCGCGGCGATCTCGGCCATGCCCGTCACGATCCAGACCAGCCAGTAACCCCAGCCGACCGCGAACCGCGCCCACGGACCCACGAACTCACGAACTCACCCGCGTACTCGGCGAAGGAACCGCTCACCGGGCGGTACATCAGCAACTCGCCCAGAGCCCGCATGACGAAGAAGATCATCACACCGGCGATCGCGTAGATCAGGATCAGACCGGGACCGACCTGGTGCAGCGCCTTGCCCGAACCGAGGAACAACCCGACACCGATCGCCCCTCCGATCGCGATCATGTTGATGTGCCGAGTGCTCAGATCCTTCCGGTACTCCTCGGCCGCTGGTTGACTCATCGAGAACTTCTCCTAACCGGGAAATAATTTGGGTGCGGATCCTGCTCACTCCGGCTTTCGGCAGCGACGGAGCGGATACCTTCGTCCGGCTCCCTGCCCGAAAGATCCACTTAGGACGAATCGCCCAGCGAGGGCACCCGTCCGACACGGTCACGCCGCGCGAGCGCGGTCGTCCCGCGCGGCCAGCCCGGCAGGCGGAATCACGCCGCAGGGCGGCCGAACGCCGCACCGGCGCCGTGCCCGAGGTGGGCCTCCCGGTTCGCCTTCACCACCAAACCGACGCGGGACCGGCATCCCGACTTGGCCAGCAGCCGGGTCACGTGGCTCTCCACGGTCTTCTCGCTCAACCCCAGCGCCGAACCGATCCGCCGGTTGGTGAGCCCCGCGCTGATCAGCTCGACGATCCGCTCCTCCGTGGCGGACCAGGACTGCGAGTGCGAGGCCGCCGACCGAGGTGCACCACCGTGCTCGCGGACCAGCGCAGGCCTCTCGAACGGGACCACCATCGAGTCCTCTTCGGACGGAACTCGCGCCGGCACCGCACCGCGCCGGACGGGCAGCCGCCGCAGCGGGGCACGTTCCTCGGCCGCGATAGCAGCGGCCAGCGCAGGGCAGGCGCAGCGCAGCTGCCCCCACGGATCGGCCACCAGCAGCCCGTTCTCGACCAGCCGGTCCACCATCCGCCCGCACTCGACGGGGTCATCGCCCGAAGTGCTCGCCGCTGACAGGAGGTCGTCGACGTCCAGCGCGTCGTCGGACGCTGCCGCGGACAGCAGCCGCGCGCCGAGATCGCCGAGCCGACTGGCCCGGCGCAGCAGGTCGTGGTCGCTCGGCAGAGCCACGGGCGAGGTCTCGTCGGCCATGGTGCCCGCAGCGGTGAGCCGCCCCTGCTCGCGCAACGCGTCCAGCGTGGCGAGAACCGTGCCGGGGTTGCCGTACAGCTGTCCCAGCGCCGCGCGCAACGCTCGGTGGACGCCCTCGTCGAGTTCGCCACCAGTCGCCGCGTCGATGTCCTCGGCGGTCAGCGGCGCCAGATCCAGCACTTCGTCGGCCATTTCGAGCAGTTCCGCGGCGGCCCGGCTCGGTTCGGCATCCGCTCGCACCGACGCCACCAGCAGGCAACCGGGACGCCGCGCCGCGGTCAGCAGCAGCGCGGGATCAGCGATCTCCAGCACGTCGTCGAGGAGGACTGCGGTCGAGCCGAGGCGGCCGATCCGGCCGAACACCCGGTTCAGCTCGGCGACCGCCGCGGGGAACCGCGCGTTCTCATCCCGGCGCAACTGCACCAGCGCACTTATCCCATCGATCAGACCGGGATCGCCGAACCGGTCGAAGTCCCGGCGGAGCGCATCGACGACCGCACCGATGCCGTAGCGGTCCTGCCTCGCCAGGCCCCCGGTGCGAACCTCCGCGACCCGCACGTCCTGGGCGCGCCAGCACCTGCCCATTTCGGCCAGCAGCCGCGTCTTCCCCATTCCCGCGGAACCGCGCACGACCACCAGCCGACCGCGCTGCGCACCGGACCGCAATGCCGACCGCAGCACCGCGATCGCGTCATCCCGGCCCTTGATCCGCAGTTGTTCCCGCCCCATGCTCGACCGCCCTAATCGTCCGCTGCCATCGCTTTCTTCAAGCGCTGAGCGGACATTAGCGTCGAGCCCTCGGAAATCATGTCGCGCCAAGGATCATGAATGACACATTTTAGAAACTGGCAATGTTTTCGAATTCGCCAACATCCGCGAAAGAAACTTTTAATAAGTTTTTCATGATTTCCACACGATCAATTCTCGCGGCACTGGCAATACTGGAATCGTGCTCACTCCCGCATTGACGCCGCAACAGCCCGGCGAGCTCGTCCTGCCGACTTTGCCGCAGGTGGCCACCACCGGCACAGTCCCGGGGGACACCTCTGCCCGAACGCGCGGGTCGGGTGCCCGTTCGATTGGCCGCGACGAGGTCGTCTCCCGCGTGCTCGACGTCTGCGCTCGCCCGGGCACGCCCGTCGTCCTGGTCACCGGGCCGGCCGGGATCGGCCGCAGCGCAGTCCTGGCGCAGGTGCGCGAGAAGCTGACCGAGCTCGAAGTCGCGACAGCCGACGCCCACATCTCCCGCGCAGACCTCGCCCCGCCGAACCTGGTGGCGGTGATCGCCGACCAGCTGGGTCTGCCGCCCTCCCGCGACGACTCGTCGAGCCGGCTGCTGGCCGCCCTGGCCGGTCGCCGCGCCCGCCTGGTGGTCTTCCTCGACGACGTGCACCGGCTCGGGCCGGCTTCCCTCGCTGCTCTGACGTCCTCGATCAACGCGTTGGCCGGCACCCAGGTCACCTTCGTGTGCGCCGCTCGCACACCCGGCACCGACGTCGATGCGCTGCGGACGAGCGGACCGGTGCACGTGGAACGGCTCCGCCCGCTGCCGGTACCGGCAGTGGCGCAGGTGCTCACCGACCTGCTGCGGGCCGAGCCCGCGCCCGGCCTGGCGGCGTCGATCCGCAACGCCGGCCGAGGAATTCCCGCCGTCGTGCAAGCCGCCGTCGAGGGATACCAGCGGTCCGGCTGCCTGCGGGTCGTCGACCGGCAGGCCCACCTGGTCGGGAACCGCGCGCCCGAACTACCGGCCACCCACCCGCTCTTCGTCGACTTGTACCGGTCGGAATCGCCGACCTGGCCCGTGATCAAGGCGCTGGCGGTGCTGCATCCACTGCGCGGCGCCGTCCCGGCTCTGATCGCCGAGGCCGTCGGCATCGACGAGGAAGCAGTCCTCGACGCGCTGCACGAGCTCCGGGCGGCGGGAGTCGTGCTGCCCGGGCGACCGGCCGGTAGCTGGCGCTTCCGCGCACCGATGCTCGCCACCTTGCTCACCGCTTGCCTGGGGCCGTTCGAACGACGCAGGAGCTCGCAGCTCGCCGTGAACGCGATCAGGGACGGCAACGCGTTCTGCCCGGATCCCGACTACCTCCCGGAACGGCTCGTGGATGCGGGCAGGCCTATCGACCAGGAGCACACCGCAGCGGACTTGCTGGCGGCGTCGGCCCGGCCGGAGGCCGGCGAGCTCGCGGACCGGTGGGTGTGGACGGCGACCAGGCTTCTCGCCGACTCCGCACAGCGCGCTGCAGCGCTGCACCGGCACGCCGTGACGTGCGCAGTGCACCAGCGCTTCGGCCCCGCCACCCAGGCCGCCGACGCCGCGCTGCGCGGCCTCTCGCACCAGCTCACACCGGATTCCTCGCAGGAACTGCAGATCATCTACGCGATCGGACTGGCGAGCAGCGGCAACGCGGCCGCCTTGCACGAGCTCGCGCAGGACGGCTGGCGATCGATGCCGGGCAGCGAGGCGAACCGGATCGTGACCCGAGCCGCTGCGCTCTGCCTGCTCAACCGCTGGAAGGAAGCTCACGACCTGCTCACCACGAACAGCACGCGTTACGACGACGCCGCAGCCCACTTCGGACAGATCATCGGCCAGGCAGCCGGCGCGTTCGTCAACGGCGGGCCCATCCCGGAGACCCAGCAGGCCGGCACGATCGCCGCGGTGCTGATCCGCACGCTCTCGATCGCGGGCTGGCTGGACTGTCCCGAGCGAGAAGTCGCGATCGGAGCCAGCTTCTCCGGGCGGTGGGACGACGCGCTGGATCTCGCCCGGTCGGACCTGGCCGCAGCATCGGCGCACGGCCACGGCCCCGAGCGGACCGCGACGTTCCGGGAGATGGCGACGATCCTCACCGCTCGCGGGCAGCTGAACCGGGCTCGAACGGTGCTCGAGGACGCCCGGTCCCACCACCTCCTGCTGCCGCACCTGCTGTCCGTCCCGGAAGCGGAGCTCGAACGCACGCTCGGCGCGACCGCGCGGGCGAAGGAGCTCGTCGAGGAAGGACTCGCCCTCGCGGCCGAGAACGGGACCGTCGCGGGCACCGACGAACTGTGGCTGCTGCTGGCCGAATCGGAGTCCCAAGCCGGAAATCCAGACGCCGCACAGCAGTGCGCCGCGCGGCTCGACGAGATCGCGGCGCAGCTGGGCACCACCGGAGCGCGGCGCAACCAACTGCTCGCACGGCTGCTGGTCCAGCCGGATCCCGGCGCGGCGACGGAGGTCATCGAGCTCGCGGAAGCGCGCAACCGCCCCTTCGAACTCGCCAGCACGCTCGCCGCCGTCGCCGAATCGGGAGCCGGGCACCAGCGACTCCTCCACACGGCGTACGAGATGTTCGGCGAACTCGACGCTTTGATCCCGCGCGGGCGAGTGCGCGGGCAGATGCGCGCCCGCAACATGACAGTGCCCGGTCGCAGTGCGACCGTCGCCGAGAACGAGCGACTGCTGGCCGCCCTCATCACGGAAGGCCTGACCAACTCCCAACTGGCCACCGTCCTGGGCACCAGTGAGAAGAGCGTCGAGGGACGGCTGACCAGGCTCTTCAACCGCACCGGGTACCGTTCGCGGACCGAACTCGCGGCCGCGATGCTCAGCGGCTCCGCGAACCTGGCCGGATAACTGGGGAGTGCAGGCGTGGCCTGCTGTTTCGATGCCCCCGGGGACGATCGGCTACTGAGCGGGCAGCGGGAGGCGGACCTCGAAGCAGCAGCCACCCGGTACGTTGCGGACCGACACGGTCCCGTTGTGCGCCTGCACGAGGCCTTCCACGATCGCCAGGCCGAGACCGCCGCCGCTGTTGCCGCGCGTCCTCGCGTCTCCCCCGCGCCAGCCCATGTCGAACACCGAGTTCAGATCGCCTTCCGGGATTCCCCCGCACTCGTCGCTCACCGAGACGACCGCCCAGCCGGTGCTCGCGCGGATGTCCACCGTCACCGCCGACCCCTCCGGGGCGTACCGGATCGCGTTGCCCAGCAGGTTGTTGAACACCCTCGTCACGGCACGGTCGTCCACGTGGACCACGACCGGCTCGATCGTCCTCGCCCGCAGGCTGATCCCCCGCTCACCGGCGACCACTTCGAGCGCCGCGGCCTCATCGCTGAGCAGGTCGTCCAGCGCCACCTGCCGCGGCTTCAACCGCAGCGTGCCGGACTGGATCCGGGACAGCTCGAACAGGTCGTCCACCATCTCCGAGAGGATCTCGGTATCGGCGCGGATCTTCCCGCAGTAGTCCTGGAGATCGTCGACCACACCGTCCTCAATGGACTCCGTCACGGCCCGCAGCCTCGCCAGCGGACTGCGCAGGTCGTGCGAGATCCACGCGACCAGCCGACGCCGGGACGCGTCGAGCGCCTGTTCGCGGGCTCGTGACGCGGCCTCGCGCCGCCGCGACTCGGCGAGCTTGTCGCTGGTGATCCAGAGTTCCCGCGCCAGCTCGGTGAACTCGGAGCTCGGCAGGTCCTCCGGCTGCCGGAACCGCTGCTGCATGCCGAGCGAGCGGGTGACTTCGGCCAGCTGGCGGCTGCCGTTCATCACCGACTTGCCGAGCAGCACCCCGATGCCGATGGCCACCGCACCGGCGATCAGGACGACCGAGAGAACAGCACCGGCCGGCAGCTGCGCCGAACCCTCGAGCAGCACCGCGGTCACAGTGCTGGTGTTGATCGCGCACACGGTGATGATGATCACCGCCACCAGCGAGTACCCCACCGGGTAGTTGCGGAGCAACCGCAGGACCACCAGTCCGACGAGCCCCACGCCGACCGATTCGCACACCGCGATCAGCGCGATCAGCAGCAGGCTCATCGTCCGTCGGCCCCGGCATCAGGGGAGTCGAACCGGTAACCGACACCCCACACCGTCTTCAGCAGCGCGGGGCGGGACGGGTCGTCCTCGATCTTCTCCCGGAGTCGCCGGACGTGCACCGTGACGGTGGAGGCATCTCCGAAGTCGTGCGACCAGACCTCGCGCATCAGCTCGTCCCGCCGCACCACCCGGCCCGCGTTGCGGAGCATGAACACCAACAGCTCGAACTCCTTCACGGTCATCCCCAGCTCGCGCCCGGCCTTGCTGACCAACCGCGCCGACACGTCCACCGTCAGAGCCCCGGCGCGGAGCACGTCCTCGACCGGGGCCGGTGGCACGGCGGCGGTGCGGCGCAGCACGGACTGGACCCTCAACACCAGCTCGCGCGGGCTGAACGGCTTGGTCAAGTAGTCGTCGGCGCCGGATTCCAAGCCCCGCAGCCGGTGCTCTTCCTCCCCCAGCGAGGTGAGCATGATGACCGGCACCTGGCTGGACTCGCGCAACTCGCGCAGAACCTCGATACCGCCGAGCCCCGGCAGCATCACGTCGAGCACGACCAGATCCGGCGCCATCTGCCGCGCCAGCTCCAACCCCATCGCGCCGTCGGAAGCGTGCACCGGTGTGCAACCTGCCCGGGTCAGATAGCCCGTCACCACCTGCGCGACCGTCGGATCGTCTTCCACGACCAGGATCCGCGGTCCACCGGACCGGCCGTTGGTGCGGTGGTCAGGGCCTCGATCAGCCTGAGTCATCGTTCGAACCTGCTTCTCCCGCTCGACCTGCCGCCACAGTAGTCGGTCGACCGCGCGGCGCGGGGAGAAAGCCGATCTCCGGCGATCTGCGGGGGCAGCACTTCGCGGCATCGGCACGTCGGGGAACTCATTTCGGCGAGGAGGGATGAGCATCGAAACCGAGGTGCCCGGATGGCCCGTCGATCGGCAGAAGTGGGCTCTTGCGGACAGTCGGAGCATTCCTGCGGAAGAGCCGGTCGCTGCCGAAAGACTCTGCGGTGGGACCGGAATCGGGATCCGCGAGGACCTGCGTTCATCGCCGCAGAGGGCCTCGCGGACTCGTCCGGCTCAGCGCCGGATCGTCAGAGGCTGTACGCCCAAAGCTGGTACACGTCGCCGGCCTTCTTGCACTTGTGCGGCGGGGTCGGGTTCTGCGGCCCACCGTGCATGTCGCTCCACTTCTTTTCGCACTGGGCCTTGGTGTGGAACCAGTACCCCGTGTACTGCCAGCCGGCGGCGGCCGCGGGCGCCGCAGTAGCCGCCAACGCGCTGAGACTGAGAACAGCGCCGATCACGAACTTTCTCATCGAGAAACCCCTCTGCTGTACAACGCGCCTCGCACACCAGCTGAATCGTGGCGTTCGACGCGTTCTCCGAGGCTGGACTTCCGCAAGCGGATCGGGAGTGCCGCCGTGCGGCCGCAGCCACGAAAACGATGGCACGCGTGCCGCACCGAAACAGCTCACCGGGCCGGGTTCTGCCCGAACATCCGTCCTACCTGCCCCTTCGGCACTGCGAATCACAGCAGGACGACGCCGAAAAACAGAGCGGGGTTGCCGGATTCGTCTCCGGCAACCCCGCTTCACCGCGAACTCCCCCCCGAGCTTCAACGAGGACAGGATCAGTTGTAGCCGCCGCGGCCGAACACCGTCACCGTGCCGCCGGCGTCCTTCTCAGCGGACACCGTCGACTTCGCAGGCGCGTCGGCCTGCGCCATCCCGGCGGAGCCCAGCGCGATCGCCACGCCAAAGGCGCCGATCACTCCAGCTGCCTTGGCGGATCGCGTCAACATCGCTTTGCGCATTGTCACCAAATCCAATGTGTCTGATCCAGTTCGGACACCTCCGTTGTATCCCCCCTCGCCCGGCTCGCCGGAAGATCCGAAGGCGGTGAAGACATCGGGACAACACCACTACCCGAAAGTCCTGCCACAACCACGGGCGCGCACGCGGTTTCCCGCTCGTGCGAACAGGGCCGGAGCGGTCCACATTACGTCCTAAATGGACTCTGCGACGATCACGAGGCATCTCAACAAGCGTGTCCAAACTATCTTGACAGAAACTCAGCCAACCCACTGGAGAAATGCGAAGTCCATGTCTACTGACACGACGACCGGGCCGACCAAGCCGAGTAAACGGCCCAGCAACTGATGCGAGAGGACAGGTGCTGCCTCAAACGCTTCGTCTGAGTGGGGCCGACGCCGATCGGCGGGACGGGTCGTCGTGTCCCAACGCCGAGTTCCGTTTGCGCGCAGCGCGGGATTCCCCGGGCACGGGTGGGACACCTGCCAGCGCCCCGTCCCAGGCCTGACCCAATGCCCGATTCCCCAGGTCATAAGGCAGATCCGCCTGTCCTGCCCGAGGTGTCCCAAACGGGGCCTCGGCAGGACAGGCAGGACAGCAAAAGCGCCTCGCCCTCACCCGACGTCGGGAAGCCGAAGGCGTGTAGTTAGCGTGCAATTCCGTCCTCGGACACAGCATCTACCCCAGGTCAAGCACTTGACCTGGGGTTTTTGGCGCAGGTGTTGAGAACCGCTCAACACGTGAGCACCCTGACCTGCGTCTTTGTCAGTGGGGGTGCAAGTCCCTCTCGGATACGCGGCCACGCTGTCGCACGGACCAGCTTCGCCCGTCGATTGGGCACAGCATCATCTAACGGAGTCACCGCCGCCCCGCGGCCAATGCGCCAGACAGCTGATCTTGATGAGCCCGCCGCGGGGATGCCAACGTCTCCAAGTGGCAGCGCCTCGAGCCGGGCGATGCCGTCTTCTTCTACGGCGAGAAACGCCTCTACCTCGCCGGCCACATCGTTCTCACATTCCGCAACGAGCCCTTGGCCGAACGCCTGTGGGGACGAAACCAGGACGGGCTGACCTGGGAACTCATGTACGCCCTGACCAGCCTCCGCGACATCTCCGTACCGATCGAAGAAATCCGCGAAGCGCTGAGCTGGAGCGACAACGCCTTCGTCCAGGGGTTCACCGTCGTCGACGGCGACAAGGCCGACAGGCTCGCCGAGCTGGTCAACCTCGACGCGCTGACCATCCCCACCGCCCAAATTGGACAGTCGTCAGGGACCACACGGTCGACCTTCGCCCCTGACGGCTCGACCGACGGAACCCGAACGAGCAGCTGGCGCCGCGAACACTCGGCCTTCAATCAGCGCTTGGTCGAACTGGCCAACGGCAGCTGCGCGCTCTGTGGCAACCACCTATCACCCGCGTTCCTCATCGGAGCCCACATCAAGAAGCGCTCGGCGTGCACCGAAGACGAGCGCAAGGACTTTGACAACATCGGTATGCTCGCCTGCCTGCTCGGCTGCGACAGCCTCTTCGAACACGGCTTCATCGCAGTCGACCGCGGCGGCGCCATCCTGACCAGCGACGCCATCAACACCACGCCGGACGTCGCGCAGTTCGTCAAGGACCGGCTCACCAGACGCATCAGCACCTGGTGGACCCCGCAGCGCGAGCCCTACTTCGACTGGCACCGCCAGCACATCTTCATCAAACCCCACAAGGGGCTGCCCAGAGTTCGGTTGTCACTCGGGGTTGACTGGTGTCAGGCCGCGTGTGCGGCGGTGTAGATGGTCTCAAACTCGACCGGGGTGAGTTTGCC